>NZ_JFCC01000030.1:0-36585 GCF_000582925.1 Acinetobacter sp. 1294596
ATTGCGGTAAGGTAGAACAACATGACTATGAGTTGTATCTGGCAGTTAATGATATTGATCACACGAAGACAAAAGCAGCTTCGCCGCAAACAAATGGTATCTGTGAGCGTTTCCATAAGACGATTTTGCAGGAGTTCTATCAAATTACGTTTAGGAAGAAGCTTTATAGCTCATTGGAAGAATTACAAGTTGATCTAGACGATTGGCTGAAATTCTATAATACTGAACGGACTCATCAAGGAAAAATGTGCTGTGGTCGTACACCACTTGAAACTTTACTTGATGGAAAACGGATTTGGGCTGAGAAGAATTTAGCTCAAATTTAACCTGACAGGCACAATAAAAAATGGGTAACTGTCAGATCAGGTTTGAGCTAGTACAATTTATCTATTGATGATTTTACTAATTTGAAAAGTTGAGGCTGTTGTTTAACATCTAACTTTTTTGCAAATCTTGTCCAAGTAAGTGCCAAAATTTGGCAGGAAATAAATCATTCAAATTATTTCACATTCAATAATTGATCCCACTTGAAGTAGTTTTGAGTTAGCCGATCTCTTGACATGTTCCAGGTTCTATTCGGTAACGTACTTGCTCCTAAAGCCAGCTTGGTTTTGCCAAACTTATGATGGATTTCCTCAAGTGAATCCATCAGGTTATTGTCTAAGCTTATTTGCTTCATGTCAGTGAACAGGTCATAAATATGGGAAGCTTTAGGCTCCAGGCACGTCAAGATCACGCCACATTTCTTAAAGGCAATATCTTTGGTATACAAGTCATCAATCATCGTGGTAGCAATTTTAGAGAACACTAACAGGTTGTCAGTAGGTTCTTGTAAAGTCACTGCAGCTGACTTGCTGTAATAAGGTCTATACGTGTCAAACGGGTTAGATTGTACGAAGCCAATTATATAACCACACAATAAATTTTCACCTCTTAAACGAGTAACTGCATCTTGCACATAGAGGCTCATAGCTTCTTTTAAGTCGTCAATATGGTAAATCCTTTGTCCAAAAGAACGGCTTGCAACAATCTGCTTTTTTGGTGCCCGCGTATGCTCTAGCTCTATACATGAAACACCCTGCAATTCCAGTAATGTCCTATGCATGACGATAGAAAACTGATCTCTGATCATCAGAGGCGAAGCCATAATGAAATCCATGACTGAGTGTATCCCCATGCTGTTGAGCTTTTGGCTGTGCTTCCTGCCAACTCCCCAGATTTCACTCACTTCTATAGCTTGGTACAGATCTTCAGCAGAGCAAGGATCCATTGAAACTAGGTTGCATACACCGTTCAGATAAACATTCTTTTTCGCAATGTGGTTTGCTAGTTTTGCTTCTGTCTTAGATCTGCCAATGCCAATACATACTGGTAAACCAAGCCAAGAAAAAATACGCTGACGAATGTGCTGGGTATAGTCAGTTAAGTCGTAATTTCCCGCATGGGCTGTCAGATCGAGAAAACATTCATCAATAGAGTAAATCTCCTGTTCTTTAGGAGAAACAAAGTCGGACAGGACTTTCATGAATCTGCGTGACATCTCTGTATACAGGGCATAATTGCTAGAAAGCACTTGGACCTGATGCTGTTCAACGATGTCCTTGATCTGAAATAGAGGAACACCCATCTTAATGCCTAGGTCCTTGGCCTCTTGAGAGCGGGCTACAGCGCAGCCATCATTATTAGACAGGACAATTACTGGTTTATCTTTTAGACCAGGGTTAAAGATGCGCTCACAACTCACATAGCAATTATTAATGTCTACTAAAGCGTAGATTTTCTGAGAATATATGGTCATTGGGCAGGAAACCAATAAAGAAATTAACGATTTCTAAATGACTTAATGACAAAAGTAACCACACCCCAAATCACCATTTCCTGGCCATCTTGCAGATGAATGTCTGAGCAATCTGGATTTTCAGCTTTAAGCCAACGATAATTATTTTCGATCATTAAGCGTTTTACAGTGAAATCATTGTCGATCAGTGCAATCACGATGTCTTCATGTTTGGCGTCAATACTTCGGTCTACAATCAGTTCATCATCAATCTCAATACCTGCATCTCGCATAGAAAGTGAAGCGACTTTCACCACAAAGGTTGCTGCTTCATTTCTAATCAAGTGTTCATTCATGTCTAGAGTTTTATCTACATAGTCTTGGGCAGGGGATGGAAAGCCAGCAGCGATTTTCTCAGCGGCTAAAGGAATTTTCATGTAGGTGGATGACTCTACAACAGAGATTGAAGCAATATCATTAAAGCACGGTGAACCGTACCGGGTTTGTCGGAGACCAAACTTTCTGAGATGAGACGCATTGCTTCTCAAGACGTAGCGAAGCGTAGTGATCCGATGAAAAAAGTAAAATATACCCCCTGAAATCAGATAGAGCGGTTCAATTAGAACTAAACCCAACTATCGCAACACTGAGCTCTGGAGAATCTCGTCGTTTCTTAATTGCGTCGTAATGATGATCATGAAGATAAAATCAAAAAATACAGATTTTTGTGTAAATCCTGAGTAGAATTCGACTTATTTTTTCTGCAGTAAAAAAGCATGGCTTCTCACTATGCTGCTTTGCAAGGACGTTTTATGCTCGCGCTAGATATACAACATGTTCGAATGAAACAACACGCCACTGATAAGGCACAAGCGTTGCAATGTCTAGTCGATATCTTAGTCGAAGACCAATTGGTTACACCTGATTATATTCATGGGTTGACCGTGCGCGAACAACAAAGTGCAACGTATTTAGGGCAAGGAATTGCCATTCCGCATGGGACGCCTCAGTCTCGCCAATGTATTTTAAAAACTGGTATTCGTCTGGCACACTTTCCTGAAGGAGTTGTTTGGGACGGTGAAAATAAAATTTATTTAGCAGTGGTGATTGCTGCGAAATCAGATGAGCATTTGCAAGTCTTACAAATTTTGACGCGAGCTTTAATTAATGATGTCGCTGATCAAGTGAAACAGGCTCAATCTGCAGAGCAAATTATCGCATTATTACAAGCCCAACCCGCATCTTTGGCATTGCATGAAAATTTAATCGCCACCCAAGTTCCTGCACTTGATGTAGAAGATTTAATTTGGCAGGCAACACAGTTGCTGAAACAGCAAAAAATGGTGGAGTGTGGTTTTCTGTCGGGTTTAAACCTAAACAGCATGATTCATTTAGGGGAGGGGGTCTGGTCGATCACTTCTAACCAGCATGTTTTGAGCCCAGCTGTAAGTTTGGTAAAAGCGGAACAGGTTTTAAGCCATCAGCAGGAAATGCTCAAGACTTTGGTGTGTATTGCCAGTAATGAGCAACTGGATATGCAACGGTTTCAACGGTTAATGGATATTTTGTTTGATACTGAACAAGTTCATACCCTCAACCAAGAGCAAGATAGTCACCAGTTGGCGCAGTTAATTGGTGCTGAACTGATTCCTGATTGGCCATCTCGTCGTATTGTCTTAGCTAACGCTCATGGTCTACATGCACGTCCCGCGACACACTTGGTCAATATGACCAAGAAATTTGCAGGGGATATTCTCGTTGCTGTAGATGAGGGGGCTTACGTTTCGGCAAAAAGTTTAACCAAATTATTAGCCATGGGGTGTCGTCGTGGTCAAACTCTGACTTTTATTGCACAACCCGATACCGATGCTGTAGCAGGCTTAGAACAGATTATTGATGCAGTTCAACAAGGTTTAGGAGAAGAAGTTGAAGCTGTTGACCTTGTATCTCATCAGCATAGCAGTAGTGCCCCAGTCGTAAATAATTTGGAATTAATGCCTTTTGAATCACATGGCGATACGGGTAGCTGCGGTATTGCGGCATCAACTGGCCTTGCTTTTGGTCCTGCACATGTGGTGAAGCCACATGAATTTAGTTATGAACGTCGCGGACAGAGTTTTAAAGCTGAGAATGAAAAGCTTGAAATTGCACTTCATCAGGTGAAAAATAACTTACGTCAATTCATTGCACATACTGAATCTACTGCCATTAAGCAGATATTCATGGCACATTTGGAAATGCTGGATGATCCAGACCTCCTCCAAAGTGTACAACGCGGTTTAAAGCAAGGGTTGTCTGCTGCAGCAGCTTGGCATGATCATATTGAAGTGGCTGCTACCGCACAGGCTGCACTTAGCGATCGTTTACTGGCAGAGCGTGCGGCTGATTTAAGGGATATTGGTGAGCGTGTTTTGGCTGCTTTGTGCGGTGTGGCCGATGTCACAGAACCCGAGCAACCTTATATCTTAATTATGCATGATGTTGGCCCGAGTGATGTAGCGCGTCTGAATAAAGATCGTGTTGCAGGCATTTTGACCGCGGTTGGTGGAGCGAGTGCCCATAGTGCTATTGTGGCACGTGCTCTGGCTATTCCAGCAGTCGTAGGTGCGGGTGTAGCTGTTTTAAATATTGAGAACCATGCCACAGTGCTAATTAATGGGGATAGTGGTGAGTATGTGGTCTCACCCGAGCAAAATCAGATTGATCATGCCATTGCAGAGCGCCAACGCCAGCGTGAGTTGCGAGAACAAGCGGAACAGCATTGTTTAGAACCTGCCATCACACTGGATCAACATCAAGTTGAAATCGCAGCCAATATTGGCAAAGTGGGCGCTACGATACAGGCTGTGGCCGATGGGGCAGAAGCAATTGGTTTGCTACGCACAGAATTGGTCTTTATGTCACACAGCAGTGCGCCTGATGAGGCTACACAGGAAGCCGATTATCGGGTGGTGTTAGATGCTTTGGCGGATCGTCCATTAGTGGTACGTACACTTGATGTGGGCGGGGACAAACCTTTGCCGTATTTGCCTATTGAAAAGGAAGAAAATCCATTCTTGGGCTTACGTGGTATTCGTCTGACTTTACGTAAGCCAGAGTTGTTACGTCAGCAATTGGTTGCTTTACTTAAAGCAGCAGATAATCGCCCATTAAGAATTATGTTTCCGATGATTGGGCGGGTTGAAGAATGGCGAGCGGCAAAAGCAATTTTGGATGAGGTTCGCATACAGCATCCATGTGAAAACTTACAAGTCGGTATTATGATTGAGGTTCCTGCGGCAGCATTGTTGGCTCCAATTCTTGCTCAAGAAGTTGATTTTTTTAGTATTGGAACCAATGACTTGACTCAATATACTCTGGCGATTGACCGTGGTCATCCACTGTTGTCTGCTGAAGCTGATGGTTTACATCCGAGTATTTTGTTATTGATTGATCAAACTGTTCGGGCAGCACATCAGCATGGTAAATGGGTGGGCATTTGTGGTGAATTGGCTGCTGATCCAAAAGCTGTGCCTGTATTGATAGGCTTGGGCGTGGATGAGTTGAGTATGTCGAGTACCAGTATTCCATTGGTGAAGGCGCAAATTCGTGGTTTGAACTATATAAATTGCCAACAGGTCGCTCAGCAAGCCTTAAGTTGTGACAGTGCAACTGCCGTACGTGCATTGGTGGAGTAATTACGAATGGCTAAGATATTAAGCATTACTCTGAATCCTGCAATTGACCTCACCGTGCAATTGGATCAACTAAAAGTTGGCGAGGTCAATCGTCAGTTAACGGCCCAAAGCCATGCAGCAGGTAAAGGCTTAAACGTGGCACAGGTCCTTAAGGATTTGGGACATGAACTGATTGTGAGTGGCTTTTTGGGGCAAGACAACCGTCAAATTTTTGACCATCATATCCAGCAAGAGCAATTTGATAACCAATTTATTTATGTTGCAGGTGAAACACGACAAAACATTAAAGTTGCAGAAGCTTCTGGTCAGATGACTGACATCAATGGCAAGGGCTTTTTTGTAGATACCTCAGCAAAACAACAACTATGTGAACGTTTATCTCAACTGATTTTAGAAGTTGATGTGATTGTGATTGCTGGCAGTTTGCCACAAGGGTTTTCTGCAGAAGAGCTTTCGACACTGATTCTATGGTTACAGTCTGCTGGTAAAAAAGTCGCAGTAGATACCAGTGGTGTTGCGTTGAAAGCAGCAATTGCTGCCCATCCTTGGTTGATTAAGCCTAATACAGATGAGTTGACGGAAACCTACCATTTGCCAGCAGAAACGTTTGCAGAACAGCAGCATCTTTTTGCCAGTTTAAATAGTCAGATCGAACATATTGTGGTCTCGATGGGTGAAAACGGAGTGAACTGGCTTCACCGCACGCAACCCCTGCATGCTACTGCACCGAAAGTCACCGTCCAAAGTACGGTGGGTGCGGGAGATTCCTTGCTGGCAGGTATGATTCATGGCTTGTTGAGTTCAACTTCCCCAGAAGAAACATTGAAAACAGCAACCGCAATTGCGAGCAACGCTGTGACCCAAATTGGGTTTGCCCTTCCAGACTTTGCTGTTATTGAAGATTTGAAATCGCAAATCTCAGTCCAATCATTGAGTTAATACGATGCAAGAGATAAAACATATTTTATTTGTGCCACATAGTCCCGAGCAGCCGATTAATGCAGTGATTTTGGCCAAAAAACTCTCCAAAGCAGCGACAGCACTTGGTATTTCCAATGATGTGGCGACATCAGTCGAGCATCTCGATTTATCAAATGTTATTGATACAGTTGTTTTTGTTGGACAGAAGTCGGTAGATGCGGATCAACTGCGTGACAAGGTTGTGAAAGTCATTGGTTTGAATAACGCACAACACGATGCGATCATGCTTTTGCAACAAGTTCTTGAGCATTCAGATGCTTTAGATGAAACTACTGCAGCCAATGTAGGGATTACACGGTTTGTCGCCATTACAGCATGTCCAACTGGTGTTGCGCATACGTTTATGGCGGCCGAAGCCTTACAACAGGGGGCAGTAAAGCACGGGTATCAGATTGATGTTGAAACCCAAGGATCGGTTGGGGCTAAAAATATTTTATCGGCAGAAAGTATTGCCAAAGCAGATGTGGTGATCTTAGCAACGGATATTGAGGTCAATACAGATCGCTTTGTAGGCAAACGTGTATATCGCTGCAGTACAGGATTTGCCCTTAAGCAAACGGATAAGACTTTTGCAAATGCAATTGCTGAGGCCAAAGTGCTTGAAACGGGTAAGCAAACAGCCACTAAGACAGAAAATGAAAACAAAGAAAAAACTGGAATTTATAAACACCTTTTAACAGGGGTATCTTTCATGCTGCCGATGGTGGTGGCGGGCGGTTTGATCATTGCCATCTCGTTTATGTTTGGCCTCAATCCTGTTGAAGGAAGCTTTGCCGCATCCTTAAAGCAAATAGGTGCTGCAGCATTTACTCTTATGGTACCTATGCTGGCAGGTTACATTGCTTATTCTATTGCGGATCGTCCGGGTTTAACTCCAGGTTTGATTGGCGGTTTACTTGCCACACAATTAGAGGCAGGCTTTCTCGGTGGATTAGTTGCAGGTTTTATTGCAGGTTATATTGCGTTATTTTTATCGAAGCAGCTTAAACTCCCAAGTAGCTTAGAAGCATTAAAACCAATATTGATTATTCCACTATTGGCCAGTTTAGCTGTTGGTTTAATCATGATTTATGTGGTTGGACAGCCTGTTGCACAATTGTTTGAATTACTCACACACTTCCTTGCCAATATGGGGACGACCAATGCCATGATCATGGGGATTATCCTTGGGAGTATGATGTGTATTGATGTTGGAGGGCCAATAAATAAAGCGGCTTATGCCTTTACGGTGGGCTTACTTACGTCACAAACATACGGACCGATGGCGATTACCATGGCTGCGGGTATGGTACCGCCATTGGGTATGGCAATTGCAACTTTTCTGGCAAAGTATAAATTTACCAAACCTGAGCAAGATGCAGGGAAGGCTGCTGTAGTTCTGGGCCTATGTTTCATTTCGGAAGGTGCTATTCCGTTTGCTGCCAAAGACCCGATTCGAGTGCTTCCATGCGCGATCGCAGGTGGTGCTGTAACTGGGGCTTTGGTTGCATTATTTAAATGTGAACTAGTCACTCCGCATGGCGGTGTAATGGTGCTGATCATTCCGAATGCGATGAATTATCCATTAAAATATTTATTGGCGATTGCGATTGGAAGTGTGGTGACTGGTGTAGCTTATGCCGTGATAAAACAACGGTTAGAATAAGCCCTTCATAGAAGCTTTGTGAAAGCTATTTAGTGCAATAAATGAATATTATGCTCAATCCAATTTGGATCAGTTGGAGAGTCTCTGCTTGAATTTGTCCAGGTAGTAGGTCATGAGCGATATTGCTGAACCGGATTGCAACCTTACAAATCGAGCCAATAATTTCATCAACTTCTTGGACACAAAGTTCCGCTTCCTGAGTACCAAGTTTCACAAGAGCTTGTCGAGGAATATTCAGTGCCTCACCCATGATATCCATTTGATGTGCAGGAAAGTTCTAAACCTCTACTGATCGCTTCTGCACTGTATTCAAAGGCGATTAATGGCCGACCTGTGATTGCGGTTGAGGAGACCAATGTACCCCAAAGCCAATATTCACCCCATCCATTGTAGTAAACATTAAGTTTTTGAGCATGGATTTATTTCCTTTTGATACGTTGGCGAGCACTACTGTTCTGAAATGACAGCTTTGTCCGTTATAATTGTATAAACATTTTTGGTTTCTGGTAATTATGTCCTCATTGATCAATTTTCTATCTCGCTTTAGTACTGCAACCCTTCAGCGCAGTCTGAGCTATGCTAAACACATTGATAGGGAAACGATTGAATTCTTTGAGGACAAAGACGGGGTTACGATGTATGCCCAAATTGAAGGGACAGATTATTACGATACTGCAATTACCTATAATCCCCAAAAAGACCGTTTAATCGATGACGATTGCACTTGTCCGGTTGGATATAACTGTAAACATGCTGCTGCTTTAGCGCGGTTATTCTTTCAAGAATATCGTCAGGAATTTCAGCAGCGTTATGCTGACTCTCAATCCCCGCAGGGAATCGCAAAACGCCAACGGGGGGATGATCAGGCGCAGCGCTGGTTGAATGATTTTAAACGGTATTTACAACAGACTGAACCAGAGCAATCTGTCAAAACAAACAATTATTTAATTTACCTGCTAGATCAGTCTGTCAGCTTAAAGAAATTGACAGTTGATGTTCAGAAGGCCAGACGCAATAAAAATGGCTCAATTGCGGGGGAAAGTTATTATACCCAATATGAAAATATCACCAGAAAGCATCTGACTTTACCTGAACAAAAACGACAATTATTTAACCAGATTTATTATTATGCCAAAATAAACAGTGACGAACGCTTTTATCAAAGCAATCTCGATATCTCCAGCATTTTATTGGAGCATTTCAAATCTTTTATTCAAAGTGGCGATGTGTACTGGCAAAAAAAGAGCCATACTGCACTTCAATGGTCAGAACAAGGCTACAACATCGAATTTAGATGGGAACAAGGGGCTAAACAACAGACAGAGCATTTAAACATTGAATTGGTCAATGGTGATATTCGACTCGATTTGAAATTAAATCCACATATTCAGATTCTCGCGAGCCAGCCACCGTGTTATGTGGATATTCAACAGAACACGGTGGGCCAGTTATATGGTGAATATACGGCAAATCTTCTGTACCATTTTTTACAGATGCCTGATCTTCCATCTATGCTCTTGCCAGAGTTTGAGAAACTGACTCATCAATATTCAGACGTGAAAAATCTACCTCAGCCCGAGTCTATTCAGCATATTGATGTCCTTGAGGGAAGTCCCCAGCCAATTTTACGCTTCGGTGTTTTAGATAAATTTGATTGGAAATGGGAAGAGTCTGTTTGTGCCGAAATTGAATTCTCCTATGTAGGCGGACGAATAAAAGCAGGTACATCAGGTGACAGTTTTATTGGTGAGCAGCATGGCAAAATGGTGCGACAGCTTCGGAACTTAGTTCAGGAACAACAGTCAATCCAGCGTTTACAGCTATTGGTCGAATCACTGAAGTGGGTGAAAGATCTTAATTATTACCAGCAATTAAAACTGGATAAACAACGTCTTGATTCTATGGTTTTTGCGTTCTATGGAGACTGGATCAAACAGCTGATGCCCATCAATCAAATTGAATTGATTGGATGGCAGATAGAGCATCTGGAACACAGCCCATTTAAGCTGCAATATGTTGAAAATTTAAATATTTCCATCACTGAATCTGAAAGCCAACAAGACTGGTTCAATATCGGGGCGACCGTTCAGGACAGTGCAGGCAATAGCTATGATTTACTCGATGCACTTGTGGCTTTGGTGAAAGAACAGCCTGATTTACTTGATCCACGGATTTTTGGTCATCTGAATGACAGTCACATTTTCACCCTGAAAACTGCAGCGGATCAACCAGATTTGGCTTTATCCGCAAAGGACATTAAGCCGGTATTGTTGCATCTGCAGAGCATTTTACAGCAAGAAGAGCGTAGCATAGATCGCTATGATGCGAGTCAACTATTAGAATTACAACATCATCTGGGGATGGTGTGGCAGGTCAGTAATCGCCTGCAGCAATTTGCGCAGAAATTCAAACAAGGCTATCAGCAACAACTGCCGACACCACAAGGTTTTCAGGGGGAATTACGTCCATACCAGCAGCAGGGCCTAGGCTGGTTACAGTTTTTAAGGGAAACCCAGCATGGCGGGATTCTGGCGGATGATATGGGTTTGGGTAAAACAGCACAAACTTTAGCCCACTTACTCATGGAAAAGCAGGCTGGTCATTTGCAGGACAGACCCGCCTTAATTGTTGCACCCACATCGCTGATGCATAACTGGTTCAAAGAAGCGGAAAAATTTACCCCTGAGCTCAAGGTACTGCTGCTACAAGGCCCCGACCGCCATCAGTATTTTGAGCAGATTTCACACTATGATATTGTGTTAACCACCTACCCGCTCTTGGCGAGAGATGAAGAGCAACTGAAGCAATATGAATATCATCAACTCATTCTGGATGAAGCGCAGAATATTAAAAATCCGCGTGCCAAAGCTGCACAGGTAGTACGGCAATTAACAGCGCGACATCGTCTATGTCTAACTGGTACACCTATGGAAAATCATTTGGGTGAGCTGTGGGCACTATTTTATTTTCTAATGCCAGGATTTTTATATTCACAAGAAATCTTTAATAAAAAGTACCGCTATCCTATTGAAAAACGCGGTGATCAGCAGTTAAGGCAAAAGTTGGTAAACCGCATTAAACCCTTTATTTTACGTCGCTTGAAAACTGACGTTGCCAAGGAATTGCCTGAAAAAACCACGATTGAAGTCAATATTGACATGAATGAGCAGCAATCCAAGCTATACGAGGCTGTTCGCGCCACGATGCAGGCAAATATTCAGAAAATTGTGGCAGAAAAAGGCTTTAAGCGTAGTCAAATCCAAATTTTAGATGCCTTGCTGAAGCTGCGTCAGGTCTGTTGTCATCCTAGCTTGCTGAAACTGGATTCAGTTAAAACCGGGCAGGCGTATTCTGCCAAACTTGAACAGTTGATGGATATGGTTGTTCCAATGGTGGAAGAGGGACGAAAAATTCTTATTTTCTCTCAGTTTACCTCAATGTTGGAACTGATTGAACAACAGCTCCATCACGCAGAAATTGGCTATGTGAAGCTGACTGGAAAGACCAAAAAGCGAGATGAAGTCATTACAGCATTTCAGTCTGGACAAGTGCCGGTATTTTTAATCAGTCTGAAAGCAGGAGGGGTTGGTCTGAATCTAACTGCCGCAGATACGGTCATTCACTATGATCCATGGTGGAACCCTGCTGCTGAAGATCAAGCTTCAGATCGTGCATGGCGGATTGGACAGGACAAGCCGGTATTTGTGTATAAGCTGATTACCAATAAAAGCATAGAAGAAAAAATTATTGCCTTGCAGCAGAATAAAGCAGAACTGGCACAGTCTATTCTAAGCACAGATCATGAGGGAGAAGTGAAACTGACGGAAAATGATGTGATGAAATTGTTTGAGAAATTTTAGCTTGGTTACAGGTTTCCTCTAATCATCTGTAAGTATCTGAAAGTCTGGATGCAATTTTTTCCAATGTTCTCTTAATTTTTCTTTATGAACAGAAAACATAGGTAAGTCTAGTAATAGCACTTGCCATACTGACCGTGCTTTGTCCATGATCGCGTGAAGTTGTTTTTCAATAACACGCCATGGAACACCGACTTTTTCAGCCCATTGTTCAAAGTGTTTCATCTCAGCTAAATACCAATCTTTATTTTTGGCAAGATTCAATGCGAAATGAAGCTCATTTTCAATATATACACTAGTCATCAATATATCGTATGCGGGAGATAATCTTGGTGTTCTTTTGTCCTGATAAATCATACTCCAGTTTTTTAAGTGTGCATCTCCATTGGCGAGCAAAATGTTGACAAGTAAGTGGCTGGCAACTTGCTGAATATCAAGAATTTTGTTATATGAAAATTGATAAATGATCTTTCCTATCTGCTCATAATTTGTGGTGCTGTATTTCTGCTGTGGATATGCACCGAAGATCTGAGCAAAGTCTTCGATGTGAATAAGCTCTGTAGTATCAGCAGTACTCTGTCTATCAAATCTTTTGATTGCAAAAGCATATTGCTCTTGGGGTAAATTTAATGGTGGAAGGTTTTGTAAGAGTGCCATATCCACCAAGCGAATCTCAGAGACATCTATTCCGACCATTTTGGCAAGGCTCATCATAGGATATTCATTTAGCGGAACAAAAGCATGTCTGGAAGAAGGAGTTTTGACAATCCAGTCCCCGTGTAGAGACGATTCCGTTGCCTGGACTAGTGTAAAACGCCCATCTTTGGCTTTCATGGAAAACTTCATTTGGACGCCGGCCAAGGAAAACTTATTATCTGTTCGGATCTCCTGTTTTAAGATCTGATCTGGATTAGAGATCTGCAGTTTGAATTTTATTTCATCTGGAATTTCTTCTGGATCTAATGGAGTCGCAATGAGTGCTCCAGGTAAATCATGACCTAAAGCTGCCAATAACTGAAATTCATTGTCTATATGTACTTTGAGGCTTTGTGCAATCAGTTCGCGTAATGCACCTTCTGGTAGCAAGTTTGATAGCAAGGGATGTAAACGCTGATGTGTAACATAGGTCTTTTCTAAAATCCTATCCACTTGAGGATACAAGGGGGAAGTCAGCAGGCTCAAGGTCGGGCGTTGCTGATCAGAGCGGAAGGAATCTGTAAAAACCAGAATATTTTTTCCGCTCTGAAATCCTGCCAAGTATCCAACGATACAGTGATGTAATGTTAATTTCAGGACGGCAACAGTATTCATGGTTCCTCTCCTCCGAGAAGACCCTTCCATGGGTTAGTCATTAAGTCATCCTGATCTTCAATAGTGACTTTAATTCCATCATTCAATAATTGTCTGATCAAATGAACCTTATCATCAGGGATGAGCATCAGTTGAGCATTTAATCCTGCCGCTATAATTTCTAAAGTCTCTAATCGAGGGTTGCCCTGACTTTCCAGTTTTTGGTACTGCTGTCTTGAAATGCCTGTACGGGATTGCATATCAACTTGCTTTAAACCCAATTGGGTTCGTCTTTTTTTGATTTGCTGAAGTAAAGATTTATTCATTGTAGATACATTTATTGCTTTTAGGTTCTGTAAGAAACATATTAGTTTCTTTTTTTGAAAAGCAATTTATGACTTTATCATTTCGATCTATAAAAGCCTTAGCTACGTAGTGATCTGAAATCACTCTGAAAATACAGTTAAAATACGCGGTTCAATTTACCTTAATCTCCTTACGTAATTGGCAGCCAGATCTGAACTGTTGGCAACTCTCTGGCAAAATTTCCTGGCAGCCCTGCATTTAACTGCCTAGCGCAATCTGATAATAAATAATAACAACCCCGCCGTGCAGTTAGCATACAGTAAGTAAAGGAATGGTTGACTGTGATCATAAAAATAGCATATCAAGCCGGAGGGAAACTAGACGGCTAAGTATAGTAATATCAATAGTTTTAATACTTTAGAAACATTAACCGTCGGTTCAGAACACTATCAGATTTTCAACCTGTCTAAATTGCAAGTGCAGTTAGGTGACCTGTCCCGACTACCAAAAACTTTAAAAGTCTTGCTGGAAAATTTACTACGTTTTGAAGATCAGCTCACGGTGAAAACCGAGCATATTCACGCCTTGGCAGGATGGCTTAACGATCGAACTTCAGAACAGGAAATCCAGTATCGTCCGGCACGAGTCCTGATGCAGGATTTTACCGGTGTTCCTGCAGTGGTTGATCTTGCTGCAATGCGTGCAGCAGTGGCCGAAGCCGGTGGTGATCCGGAAAAAATTAATCCGTTGTCACCAGTGGATTTAGTCATCGATCACTGGGTGATGGTCGATTACTTTGCTAGCCCGCAAGCTTTTGAGTAGAATATCGCCATTGAGATGCAACGCAATGGCGAGCGCTACCAGTTTCTACGTTGGGGGCAGGCGGTGCTCAATCAGTTTCGCGTGGTGCCGCCAAGAACCGGAATTTGCCATCAGGTCAATCTGGAATATCTGGCACAAGTGGTCTGGAGCAATGAGGTCGATGGGCAGGGCTTTGCCTTTTCTGATACCTTATTCGGTACCGATTCACAATTTATTCATCATATTCTGAAAATATTTCTTCAATTTCATCCCACTGCGGCAATTTATGCTTTTTTTTATTCACTTCGAATTGTAAACCAACACCATCAAGCACACGTTCAAATATGTCAAATGAACCTGTAAAATGGCCATTTTCCATCTCTGAAATTGTTGTTTTATTGACTTGAGTTTTTTCTGCAAGGCTTTTCTGTGTATAGCCTAACCCTTTTCTTGCCAAACGTATTTCTTTACCTATTTCACCTCGTGTAGCCATTTTTTCTCCCGAAATTTGTTAGCCATATAGCAAACTTTTAACTAATTATGGTTAATATTCGCTATATAGCAAACTTTTATAATGATTCTTGAATAGCTAAATTGAACTTATAAGATTCAATTTAGCCTCAAATTAGGTTAATAGAATCCATATATGTATGGTAGTTCTCAATAATGAGGCAGTTGTATACCTCTTGAGAAGAGAAACTTCTTATACCTTGAATTTGAATTATTAGACAAAATTATGACTTTTAATTTTCTGTGTAATGAAGCTTTATATATTCTTAATATTTACCCTGAAGCCGAAGTCCTTCGACTACGTTTAATACTGTAGCTAATCCCTGAGTAGTCTGAATCTGTTTTATCGGAATGCCTTTGGTTAGCTTATTTGGTGACTTCATAAAATGCTGCATCCATTTAGCCTCTCCACCTGTTAGAGCATCTAGTGATATCGCAATACGAATTAAAATAATTGCGAGTTCTCCCTGACTTGAATCGGGATCTAACTCAAGCGAATTTAAAGTTTCCACTGAATCTAAATTGATAACGATAGCAAGCTGGTCCAGTGTCAAACCAAGTTGTTTTGCAGATGATAAAACAGCTTTAGTTAATACTTTTTTTTGTTTTGCAATTTTTTCTGACGTTTTATGCATGACTGATCTCAGTTTCAGACGTTGCTGATACCTAGAGTTTATACTATTTGATTATCGTTTCTCAGACATCCAATTTTTACTGAAGATATATTAAATTTGGCTTTAGATAAGGAAGCAACGGTTAAATTATTTAACAGCATGTGGTTATTTTTAGACCTTCAGCTTTAAGTTCAAGAGATCGAGGTCTGCCGATACATGCTAGATGTAAGCAAAATTTAAATGCAGCAAGAGCATGACCATCTTTTACTGAGTAGAGTTGTAGACGAGGAAATTCCTCTTGAGTTGATGGATGTTTATCTGTTAATGCTTTTGCTAATTTGAATAGTTGAGGCTGTTGTTTAGCATCTAACTTTGTTTGCAAATCTTGTCCAAGTAAGTGCCAAAATTTGGCAGGAAATAAAGCCTTAACTTGGGAGTAAAAATGTTCGAGTTGATCGATATCCTTCCAGCGATAATGGATACCGGTATGTGATGCGGTCACTCGATTTAAAAATACATTCAGGACGTATGCAATTTGTATTGGATTTTTACAAGCTATTTTCTGTAGATGTTCAAAAAAATAGGTCACTGCATGAAGCTCTTCAGCGCTATCAAGCATCGCTGGCTTTAACTGGGTTGAGCTATCAATACTAAATAAACGGGGATTCCCTTTTTTTGATTTAATTTTTGCTAAATTTAGGGCATTTTCATACCAATAATTGACAAGCTCTTCTGGTAAATACATTTTTTGAGATACAGCTTGAGGATCATTGTGAATCTCTAATTGATTTAAGGTTTCATAAAAGCGTTGAAGTGAAATTTTAGAATCTTCTGTTCCAACAAAGAAAGCAAAAAAATTATGGGATTGATCTATTTGTACCGACAGTTCATCTAAAATGTCAGTAGCATTACTTTGAAGCCATTTTGTTTGATCGTTCAATAATATAGTTGCTAGAGCGGCCTGGTTTTTTTCAAAATTAAAGTCTTTTTCATCATTTGTTATTTTCAAATTTTTAAACGTTGCATTGTGGCCCATAATTTTTTTAGCCAATTCATTAGGCATATCTGGATGATGTTTTAGTAGTTTTTGACCAGCTATGAGATAACTTAAATGAATATAGCTTTTGAATGTTTCAACTGGCTCTATATGTCCTAAGAGATGTGCAATAACAAACCAATGGTTTTGTCCATGTTGATTTTGAAGTAGCTCAGCTCGAATTTTTTGATATTCGTTTTCGCTATAGTCGGTTAGCTTTTGCACAAGTGGTGCATATTCACAGTTCAGTAAAAGCGATAAATGATTCGCTGCAGTGTGACGAAAAGAGTGAAAGGAGTAATGATGCCCTTTAAAGACCTGATTTAATATCAGTTTTAGGGGTACGGTGACAGTATGTTTATTCAGTTTTTTATTTTCATTCAAGTTGCTGAATAAATATAAACTTTTCTTATTCTCTAAACGTTTTTCAACAACAAAATCGCTAAAGAATTGGTACTCATCATCTTTTAGCAAAGCGTATGCAGGCACAATCCGTTCCGCACTATCCGTTTTGAGCAGATGTTGATTACCTTGTTTTTTTGAACCATAAGGTTGAACCCAGATAGAAAATTGATTTAAACCCTCGATATCTTTTACACGTAACCCGAGTATTTCGTTAATACGCATACCAGTACGGTAAGCCAAAATATAAATAATTTTTAATAACTTATAGTGATGGTCTGAGATGGATTGGTCATGTAAGAGCTGATTTAACTTCTTTAATATGACCTGGAAGGCTGTATGACCAATGATGCGTGCACGAGGTCTACTTTGCGATGCAATAAATTCAAGTTCGAAATCTTCTGCTTGAAAAACAATTTGTTGAAAGGTGTGAAAGCGTTTCAACATGCGGATTGTTTGGTCTTTAGATTTTTTAAACTCAGGTCGATCTGCTTCATCAGCAAGTCGTGTATTGCTAATGATTTGTTGATAGATTTTGTTCAGCAGATCATTAATGTCATTGTCGGCATCGAAGTATTGTAAGGCATGAGTTAAAAACGGTTCTGCGATCCGGGTGTAATATGTATAGATTGAACTATCTGCGAGTTTTTGATTGTCTTGAAATGCCTTCGTGTACTGAGTTGTATCAAAATCAAAGGTGGCTGATAATTTTTTTATTTGCTCTGAAGTTGGTAGATAGAGACTGATGAGCCACAAAATAATACGTTTAGAAAACTCATTAAACTGCTCTTGGTGACGCAGGCAAAAATCAATAATGAGTTCAGCAATAGGTTGGTCCGTTGATGATGTGCGAATTATTTTCAGCAAGTTTTTATGAATAAATATCACATTCTCTACTGCTTCAGACGTATTGAGATCTGGTAGGACTTTGGCTGTAGAAGAGACATTTCGTTCGATTTCATCACTTAATTGAGTTTTAAATTTTGGGAATGCAAAGTTTTCAAACTCATGTTCTGATAAACCACACGTGAGTGTGTTTTCTAACAAACATTGTGAAAGGGCAGGATCAACATCTGCATTCTGCAGTTGTAGCCAATTAAAATTGGCGTAGTCACGTAAAAACTTAAAAGTCTTTTTGGTGTATGGATGTTTTATTTTTTGAAAAATGAGGTGCAGATACGCATTCACGTCTAGACTGATGTCACGAATTTGTCTTGTATTGAAGTGAATGAGCCAGAGTCGTGTGAGTTGATCTGGAACAAAATTACGTGATTTTCGTATTGTTTTTTCATCAACAAATAGATCGCCATAGCTTGGAGAAAGTGGCTCTAAAAAGATGATATTAAAATCGCAAATTTTTTGGATTTTTTCAGGGTTTTTTAAATGTTCGAGCAAAGCATTTAATGAAGCTGTTTGATTTAATCCACCGTATAACATTGAGCAAAGCAGAATATTTCCAATAATTTCATCATCAGAAAAAGCGGAACTATCTTGAGCAAGAATCCAGTAATCCCACAGTTTTTCGAGGATGATGTCAATTTCATGACCGGCTTGGATCCAATCTAGGGTGAAAATTGGTTCATCGCGTTTCATCTCAAAGGTGAGATAAGGTAGTGGGAGGTCTAGGTTATTACTTTTATTAAGATCTTTGATATATGTTCGGAAGAATTCATGAGCATATTTTTTCCAGGCAAGATTCGGTGCTTTACGTTTAATAAACTCATAAATTGCAGGATAAGCTTGAATTAAGTCTTCATTTGAGAATTTTTGTTCATCAAAGTATTGTCGGAGCTCTTGTTCTGCATCAGCTCGTATGTCCTTTTTAGGCTCATCTCGTTTGAATTGACGTCTATCTTCAGCATAGCGTTTTTTTGGGATTTTTTTATTGAATGATGACATGAACTTCAATCCCGCTAATTTTAAATTGATCTTTCATTTGCTCTAAAACATTCGCAATTTTAGAAAATTGAGATAGTGATAAACTGGAAAAAGGATGTGCTGCTTCTTGTTGCATGAGCTCATGTCCAAAGAGAGCTAAAATTTCAGGTTCAGAAAATTTATGAGTCAAAAATGCACGAGCTGTGTGGCGATGCCAATTTTCATGAGCAAGTCCTAATTCAGGATGGAAATTTTTGACTGTAGAATGACTTAGTGGTTTCCACTTGTTATTTTGAATGATTCCAAGCAAGGGTAACTTACTTGCTTCTATTTGTTGTATAGCATCACTTAAAGCTGGATGACTCATCATGATTTGAGTCGAAAAATATTCTAAAAATTTAAGGAATTTTTTTATCTCTTCAACTAAAAATGAACAAAGTGGGATTAAACGTCCGAATCCATTGCGGCCGCCTGCTTCTTTGTCAGAAACCATCAAAATTTGGCGTTTTAAATTAAAGTTTTTAAGAAATCCAGGGAATTCAGCAACGGGGCGTGCTGCTGTAAAAAGAAGGAGGATATGCCACATCCATATGTTGTAGTGGTTGTATATAGCAATCAGATCGTTTTCAGCTTGTGAAAAAATATTAAACTTCAATACAGCAAAAATCTCTGTAATGATCTGTGGTTTTGGAGCTTTACGACTACCAAAATGAATTATTGAATCAGGGGGCGAAGGTACACAACTTTCATATGTGCTTGCTATATCTGCACAAAGTGATTTTAGAATATCAACATATTGTGCATGTAATCGTGGAATATTCTGATGACAATAAGAAATAGATGATGACTGATTGGCATCAATCCCTGTGATTAAATCTGCGAGTTGTTTATTCCCTGTTTTTGCAAGAACCGTATGATGCAGTAGAGAACTCACCTTTACGACAGACAGTTTTGGAATCAATAATTCTTGTCTTAATTTGCGTAAATATTGCTGTATATCATCGAAACTAACCGAATCCATTTTGCGGAGATCCTCAATGAATAGATTCGGGATTGGAATGTCTAAATAGATCGTCTGATTAAGTAAGCTTGTTGAATACTCAAAATCACGGTTCTCAAATACATTAAATTTACTGCTTAAGAAGAATTGATCATTTTTATGGATCAATTTTTGGCGGTTATTTAAGTTTTTAGCTCGCTTGCTTTGTATATATAGCCACTCATTCACACTGTTGCCTGTCAAAAATGCGAGCATCAGGATTAAAGCACTTTTATTTTGATGTTCAGAGTAGTCCACATGAAGTCTTTTCAGTAGATGGTTCACGCTAGATGGATTCGGAAAAAAACTACTCGACGTGAGTAAATGTTCTTTGCGTTGAATATGTTTTGCAACAAGCGGTAGAACATAGTTTTGACTCGTTTCTGAATGTGCTGCGAGTGGTGTGACGTCAGTTGGATTGACAACAATTTGCCGATTAATCGGCTCATCGATTAAGGTTTCTATATTCAGTGCTTTAGATTTAGCCCCTTTTTTGATTTCGATACTTTCTTCAATGAATTGTTCTTCATCAAGAAACTGATGTTGAAGCTGCGTATCGATACTTGCACGTGCAATCTTCGCTTTGTTTTTTAAAATGTAGTTAAAAGTAATCCGAATATCATTGAGTAGATTGCGATCAAACTCAGGCAATTCATCCGTATCTAATGTGATCAGATGTTGAATAAATTGTTCTAAGCTCAGCGTTAGATCTTTAAGATAGACATTCCAGAGGCGTTTATATTCTTCTGTATTATGATATTTTTTTTCAGTATCTAAATTTTTATTTGCAGTTCTAAAACGTTGGAATAAGCGCTTTACTGTATTGAAGTGTTCGGCGTGCGCTTGTTTAAAAAGATCTGGCTTGAGCTCAGGAAGAGCAATTAAATAAATTGCTGCTTTTAAAACTAGAATATTCCAATTTTTTGCATGCGTCTGCGATTCAGATAATTGCGAAATTGAATTGACATATGAAGTAATCGGTAGATCACTGATCTTAACTTTTTTAGAAAAAGAGATTACTGAAGGTTTGGGCAGATTTGACTGAAATTCTACATCGATGTCAAAGCAATCGAGATTGAGACCATCTAGACAGTTGTCAGTCTGTTGAGAAGACAATAGTTCAATCACAAAGTTGATATGTTGTGCACGTTCAAATTGCTCATCACCGAACAATTTTTCAATTGTTCTTTTAATTGAAATCATTGGTAAATCAAAATGTTCGTTTAGATCATTAGACATTTAAGATCTCCAAATTTTTTCTGCACTCAGATCGCTATTTGAGTGATCTAAGAGATCTTTTACACATCTGCTGTGTAATGATAATTCATTAAAAATCTGTGTACGTTCTTGCTTGATCTTTTTCATCCGCTGATTGAGTTGGTTTCGAGAGCATGAAAGCAAGTGTGCAAGTAACTCTAGGCTCATTTGATGGTGTGGCTTCAAAGATGATTCTTTGTTAAGAGTTAATAGTGTTTGACGTGAAAGATGTGTATTAATCAAGTGCAATGTTTTTCGTGGGTTCAAAGGCTTAATGTCAAATTTTGTAGATTTGATGAATTGAATAAATTCACGACTGCATAACTCCATCAGAAATGCTAACTCATCATCTGAAAAAGATTGTTGATTGTGAATAATTAAAGTGACTTCATTAATATCTTGCTTTAAATAGCTAAGATATAAGTGAATATTATTGAAAATGGAGTAGCCATCAAATTCTGAAGTTTTCCACACATGGAGTTCTTTTATGCGATTAGAAATATCTAAATCTGCAGTGAGATTTTTAAACATATTTAAGTAGCATAAGTTGAAACCATACGCTTGTGGATGAATGGTGATTCTGCTTTTTTTGAAATTTTTTAGAGTACTTATCTGTGTTGCTGGAAACTTCAAAAGTAGTTCAGATGTCAGATCCATGTGTGCTATTGAATAAAAATAATACAGCAATATTCACGTATATTTAGAGTTTTTGAATATGGCAGGAGGGATCATTTTTTCCTTGTTTTTAAAGTTTATTTATTATTGAAAGTTTCAAATTTTCCTCCTCGATTAGATACTCACTATTAGTTAGCTATATTTGTGAGTTGGCAAAAAATATCATGTTTCTATTATGATGTTCACATAGCAGATTACAATGAATACAGTAGGGATGAGTATAGTTGATTATTACAATAACAATGCTCAAATTTGATCTTTTTTAATGGTAATTAAAACCAAACAGGAATCAATTTTTGATAAGTATGTGGCTTTGTTGCACAAAGATTTCATAACTATATGATTTTAAAAGTTTTGATTATTTTTTGATCCAAAATTAAATTTATTTAAATCAGATGCTTACATATTTATGCAACAAAGCCCATTGTGTTCTTACGCAAACCTGCACCGATTGGCCTTGGTTTAACCAGTCTACATATACTAGATGAGCCACTCATTGTGGCCTTACCCAACAATCATCCTTTGGCTGAACAAGCCGAACCAATTCATTTGCTGGATCTTGAACCGCATGATTTTGTGTTGTACCGACGTTTAGCGGGGCAAGATTTATTTGATAATATTTTGGCCAGTTGTTACCAAGCTGGATTTAGTCCCAAAATTGTACAAGAAGCGCCACGTTTAACCTCGAGTTTAAACTTGATTGCTGCAGGGATTGGTTTATCCATCGTGCCTGAGGCCATTCGTGACTTTTGGAATAAGCAGATTGTTTATAAAGCACTCAAGGCGAACAATCCATGTATTGCGCCGATTTATGCAGTGTATAAAGAAAATATAGACAATGTCCGTTTGCAACACATCTTAAAGTTATTGCAATAATTCGTTCAATATTGAGCACTTTATTCTGCCTGACAAGAGTTTGCTTAAAGTACTAAGGTCAGAGTGATGATGTGTTGTATTTAAAGTTTTATACCTATAACGAATGCTCGTATGGAGCAAAATATAATATTTAGCAATATGAAATGTTTAACCCATGCTTTTTAATAAAATTCCTTTTGCACTCACGGCTCTGATTTCTTCCACTGTGGTAATGATGAGTGGTTGTGCACCCAGTCTGTCTAGCACCGCTTCAAACACACAACAACAGGCGCAAAATGCCTTATTGGTCTATGGTGGACCTATTTTAACCATGCAAGGCATGCAGCCCAGCTATAGCTGAATACTTACTTTATTATCACACTTAAAACCATAGGAAATGAGGTTTTACAGATGTTTCCATGTGCTAGTGTTTTTAGAATTTAGCTATAGTTTTGTTTCCCATCTACTTTGATGCCATTTTTTTTATACTGTCACTGAGGCAGGTTGGACATTTGATTTCTAGAGTTATTTGCATTTCTCTATTTTATCAAAATTCAACCTGCTTTTTTTTAGCATACTTTTTGATACACCACCAAAAATTGGATGAGTTTTGCTAAATAGCTCAAAGTTCAGTTTGTATGTTGATAAATGCATATTACTAATATAGAGCCTGTAAATAAATTTCAGTAGTTTTATCATTTATTAGGGATGATGGAATTCAACTTTATTTTTTGTCAGGCTTCTTTAGCGAATTCATTTAAAGGCTATTTATTCACTTTTCATAATAAAAGTGCTCAGATAGATATCCTATCACTCGTATTGTGAAGAAATTATCTTATAAGATTTGACTTCAAAAATTACATATCGCGCTCTAAAGTCAAGTCTTTAAAATGAGCAGTGTGCAATATAAAAATCATTCAAATGCACTAAAAAACAGTTTGTGAGAGAGGAATAGTAGATGAATACGCGATCTACCATTATGGATACCAATAGCTTCCGTGCCGAGCATGCGAGTGCACTAGATTCTGAAACCCGAAAACTGACCGATCGACGTAGCCAAAATTTAGGTGAATCTTACCGCTTGTTTTATCGAAACCCAGTGCATCTTGTAAAAGGGCAAGGACAATACCTTTGGGATGCTGCAGGCAATCAATACTTGGATGCTTATAACAATGTCGCTAGTATAGGACATTGCCATCCTGCGGTAATCAATGCCGTAAATGAACAAATGCAAATGTTGAATACACATACTCGTTATTTACATGAGCGCATTTTAGATTATACCGACGAACTTTTAGCGACCACACCGACTGAAATTAACAAAGCCATGTATATGTGTACGGGTTCTGAGGCGAATGATTTGGCCATTCGTATTGCCCGTGAATACAGTAGTGGTACGGGTATTATTGTGTCGCAAGAAGCCTATCATGGTACTAGTGATCTTACTTCGGGCTGTTCGCCTGCGCTTGGTACAGGACAGACCTTAGCTGCTACAACTCGTTTGGTGGCAGCACCTGATCAATATCGTTTTGAGGGTGAAGATTTAGGTGACTGGTTCGCCGCGCAAATTCAAGCACAAATTGATGATATGAATGCCAATGGCATCAAGTTTGCAGGCTTCTTAGCCGATTCCATTTTTTCATCAGACGGGGTAATGCCAAATCCTATTGGTTTCCTGAAAAAAGCAGTGGATGTAGTGCATGCCAATGGTGGTATTTTCATTGCTGATGAAGTACAGCCTGGTTTTGCTCGTACAGGCGATTCTTTTTGGGGTTTTGGGCGTCATGGTGTGGTGCCCGACATCATTACCACAGGCAAGCCGATGGGCAATGGTATTCCAGTATCAGGTTTACTCGCGAAAGATCATGTGTTGTCTGCCTTTAGTCAAAAAATCCCTTATTTCAATACCTTTGGGGGGAATCCTGTGGCGATGGCAGCGGCGCAGGCCGTGCTGAAAACTATTCAAGAAAAAGAGTTACAAGCCCATAGTCAGCGCCTTGGTGGTCTACTTTTGACAGAATTGCGTAAGCTGATGGAAAAGTATGACTGTGTTGGTGATGTGCGTGGTGCTGGTTTATTTATTGGTTTCGAATTGGTACAAGATCGTTTCACCAAAATGCCTGATAAAGCTCTGGCACTGGATTTGATTGAAGAATTGCGTAATACGCATCGTGTGCTGACCTCTGTTGCGGGACCATATGGCAATGTCTTGAAGTTACGTCCACCATTGGTGTTCCAAGAAAAAGATATTGATTGGTTGGTTGGAGCGTTGGATCAAGCCTTAAGTAAACTGCAAAAATAAACTTAAATGTCATACATATTTAACCCCGCTCAATGAGCGGGGTTTCTTTTTTATTGATTTCTTACCACTTAATGTCGTAATTGGCGTGGTGTACAGCCAAACCAACGCTTGAATGCACGGGAAAAGGCACTGACTTCGGAATAGCCTAATAAAAATGCTACTTCAGAAATCGGTAAATTCTTCTGTTGAATATAGTGTTTGGCCAGTTCATAACGAACTTGATCAATTAGTTGAGTAAAGGTGATGTCGTGTGATTTTAAGCGCCGTGATAAGGTACATGGACTCATATGTAAATCTAGTGCAACTTTTTCCAAGTTGGGTTCACCATGAATCAAATCTTGCTGAATGTGTGCACGGACTTGATTGGTTAAACTTTGTGACTGCGATTGCGTATTCAGAATTTTTAAAGTGTCGAGCATCATGGTGAGCAGCAACGGGTCTGACTGTGGCATTGCGGTTTTAAGGTCTGATTTGGCAATCAAAATTGAATTGAATGGCTGATCAAAAAACACTGATGCATTAAACAGTTTACTGTGTTCTTGCCAAAACTCGGGACGTGGGTGTTCAAAATGAATTTCGCGTGGTGAATAGTGTGTGCCCAAGACTTCACGAATTACATTCATAAACATGCCCACTGTGAGTTCGGCATCTTGTCGTCGCGATAAAATTGCACCATGCTGGACTTGGTAGTCGAAACGATAGGCATCATTGACTTCAACCATACGGCATAAAGTATCTTTTTGATGCAGATTAAAATGTGAGGTCATGTTCTTTAATGCATCTTCCAGCGATGCTGAACATAAACCAATATAGCCAATCAGTCCTAAAGCTTTGGGATGAAATTGCTGTCCATAATGCAGTCCGAAATTATCGCAATGTGATAGTTTTGCGGATTGTTCCAAGACTTCGCAATAATTGGTGAGTTGCAAACTGAGGGTGGGGCTGAGCAATAATTCAGGATTAATACCACTGATCCCAAAAATGCGATCGACATCGGCACCTTTATGCAGAATAAAGTCACTTAGGCCTGTCGCGGCAGCTGATAAAATGCCTTGGTTGCTGATGTCTTGAGCGTTGATGGAGAGAGGATTAAATTGAATCATGCATAGCCTCTTTTAATACAGAACCGTTATTGTTCTAAATTAAGCAAGAGCTATGCCATTCAATGCTTTACGGTTTGCTTCTGCCTACAGGTATTTTTTTATATACCTGCTGGAATTTGGTTGTTAAGATATTTTTTGCAAAGTCGCACAGTTTCATCCGACCATTGCGCTCCCAAACTTTTGGCCATGTCGGTATAGGCATGTGAACCGAACCAAGCCATCAATTGGATTCTACGTTGCATAATAAAGGTGGGAACCAACGCATACTCTTCTGCACTCACATGCCCAATTTTTTCATAACCATTCAACCATTGTTCGACCCACTTGGGTGCAGCAGTATAGTGTTCATTAAAACTAATTGCTGCAGCTAAGTCATGCATAAACCAGCCCATGCCGCAGTCGTCAAAATCAATCACACCAACCTTTTTTTCATTCAACAACAGATTGGTCAGTCTGAGGTCAGCATGGATCAGCCCATAGTGATCTTTGGACTTCCCAAATTGATTTAGCTCGGTGGCAACACGGCAAATTGCCTCATCAATCACGGCATGATCTACCGATTTTAACTGTTGGGCATGACGCCAGTCACCCCAATGTCCATCGGCAAAAACCATACTTTCATGATCCCAAACAATACGTTGGAAGTAGGCTGGCATCTCCCATGTTTTACTGTGCAGGTGCAGTTGTGCTGTGATTTCACCCAACTGCTTAAAATCACATGGATCGACATTATCTGCTGTAGGCATTACACCTTTCACCCAATGAAAGAGCACTGCATGCCTTGAAATATCTGGACTGAGTGCCAATGTTTGGACTTTATCTCCATGACAGTCGGCAATGGCAATCGGCACCGCGATGCCATGCGCATTTAACGCATCTAACCATGCTAGTTCACTTTCGATTTGTTGTTTGGAATGATAATTGGGACGATGAATGCGTAGTGCATATTGTTGTTGAGCGGTTTTCACAACAAAGGTGGCATTTTCAGATTGGCAGAGTAATTTGATCTCGCCTTGATAGCATGCTGGATAGGTTTGCATGGCTTTTTTTGCCAATTCGTAGAGTTGTTGAATGCTTAAATATTCATTTTGTTGGACGCTCATGTTGTACTCCTTTTCATGCTGATCTTGGGTGCGGAGTCCCAGACTTTGAGCTGATCTTATAAAAGAAAAAAAAGAGCAACTTGACTTCAAGCGACTATGCTCATGATTTATTGTCAAGTTTAAAGCCGATATTTCACCGATATTAAAGTGGTCGAATTTGGTGAAAAGGTGATCGAGCATCATGAAAAATGAAATGATAATGACGGAGAGTGTCGCAGATAACACCGAATATTTTGCCCAACGCCAACTGAAAAAGGGTGCCGTCGGTTGGTTACTGTTGGTGGGGTTAGGGGTGTCTTATGTGATTTCGGGTGACTTCGCAGGTTGGAATTTTGGTATTGCGCAAGGTGGTTGGGGCGGATTATTTGTTGCTACGATTGTAGTGGCATTTATGTATCTATGCATGAGCTTGTCGATGTCAGAAATGTCGACCATGCTGCCAACAGCAGGCGGGGGCTATAGTTTTGCGCGAGTGGCGTTTGGGCAATTTGGTGGTTATCTTACAGGGACTGCAATTCTGATTGAATATGCAGTCGCCCCTGCCGCAATTGCAGTTTTTATTGGCAATTATTGTGAAGCTTTATTTGGCATAGGTGGCTGGCCGATTTATCTGTTTTGCTATGTGTTTTTCATGGCAATTCATTTAAAAGGTGCAGGTGAGGCTCTGAAAATAATGTTTGGCATTACCGCAATTGCTTGTGTGGCGCTGTTGGTGTTTATAGTGGCAATGGTTCCACACTTTAATGCTGCCAATTTATTTAATATTGCAGTAATGCCAAATACTGCGGGGGCGAGTTCATTTTTGCCTCTCGGTTACATGGGCATTTGGGCTGCTGTCCCGTTTGCAATCTGGTTTTTCCTTGCAGTTGAAGGCGTGCCTTTGGCTGCTGAAGAAGCCAAAGATCCAGTCAAATCTTTACCACGTGGTTTAATTGGTTCAATGTTGATTCTGGCTGCATTTGCCCTGCTGATTTTGTTTTTAAGTGCTGGTGCGATGGGTGCAGAGCAAGTGAAAAACTCAGGAGCACCATTGGTTGATGCATTAATTGCAGTCTATGGACAGCATTCATGGATTGCCAGTTTTGTGAATTTTGTGGGATTAGCAGGTTTAGTAGCAAGCTTCTTCTCGATTATTTATGCTTATTCGCGTAAAGTGTTTGCCCTATCGCGTGCGGGTTATTTACCGAAAATATTATCGCTCACCAATAATAAACAAGCGCCGAAATGGGCGATTGTGATTCCTGGGGTAATTGGCTTTGTATTGTCATTAACGGGTGAAGGAGATTTGCTGATTTTGATTGCGGTGTTTGGTGCCACCATTTCTTATGTGTTGATGATGATGTCGCATATTAAATTGCGTTTTTCCCGTCCAGATTTAGCACGACCATATAAAACACCCGGCGGCATCGTCACTTCAAGTATAGCATTGGTTTTGGCCTGTGCTGCAGTGGTGGCGGGTTTAATGGTTAATCCAAAAGTATGGTGTTTGGCAGCGCTAATTTATGGTTTATTCATTCTGTATTATCTGCTGTATAGCAGACATCATCTGGTGGAAGGCACGCCTGAACAAGAGTTTGCATCTATTGAAATCAGAGATGAATAGTTGAGTGAAATTTACCTAATTTTTAAGAATATCAATCCCATTTTTAATGGGCTTGATATTCTTAAATGCTCATTAAATTATTTGGTGGTGTTTTAAAAAGTATGCTGAGATTAAATGAAGCCATTATTGATGTAAAAGAAGGTTAAGTCGAAGGCTTTAAAATGGTTTCCAGGTGGTGTTTCAAGCTTTTTGGAGAAATTACAACTTCTTCTAAAACCATGCCTTATTCGATGCCTTATTTTGCAATTATTACCTTCAATTCCTACAGTAAACAACTTACCAATACTTTGCTTGCAGTTTTTAAAAGCAGTGATGAAACTGTCCCAATGATCACTTGCAATTCGGGTGTAGTGAATACCTAATTGTTTAAGCTTTGTCTTCAACCTTTGGACTGTAGCTAAATGTCTCTTACCCCAAACATAAGCAACAAACTCACCTGTTTCTCGATGGTAGGCGTAAATAAGCCATTGTTTATTATTTTGGCTCTAGACTAGCAAAATGATTATGTTAGTCTAGAATCATGATAGAAAACAGTAAATTAAGTCACTACAAGATTAAAAAAATTATTCAATGCTTTTGTGTTGATATTCCTGCTTCCAAAACAGCCTTATTACTCAATTTAAATCGTAATACGATTAACTATTGGTACATGCTTTTTAGAGAAACTATCTATGATCATCAAACAGATTTAAGAGCTAAGTTTGTTGGTTCAATAGAAGTAGATGAAAGCTATTTTGGAGCGAAAAGGCAACGTGGGTTTCATGGAAAGTTAAAGCGTGGTCGTGGGACTCTAAAACAGCCAGTATTTGGAATATTCGAACGTAATGGGCGCGTCTATACTGAAATCGTACCTGACTGTAAAATGAAGACTTTACAAGAGGTTATCATTGGTAAAGTTTCACTTGAGCGTGTGATTTATAGTGATGGATGGCGTGGCTATAATGGTCTTGTTGATGTGGGTTATTCAAAGCATTTTAGGGTAAATCACGGAGCAAATGAGTTTGCTAGAGGAGAATGTCATATAAATGGAATAGAATCATTTTGGAGCTTTTGTAAAAGAAGGCTAGCAAAGTTTAACGGCATATCAAAAGAGTACTTTGATTATCATCTTAAAGAAACTGAATGGCGTTGGATGAGGGAACCTAATGAGTTAGCAACTGAGCTGTGGAACCTCATTAGGTAAAATTAAGTGTAAATCTGCTAGTCTAGAGCCTAAATATGTATCTTCCTTATCTGTAATGATGATAGGGATTTCACATTTTGCATCTGACAGAAGTTTAAAAGTGAACTCACGTTGTTGAATCTCAAGCTGAGAAAAAAGTGCATGCCAACACACAAAAGCATGGATGCTTTGTGGGTAGCAATATAAATTCAGGTTTTTGGATGACACCCGAAATGTTTTTAGTACTTTATTCGTTGAATTTGTCATGAGTAAAACCCAATTTTAAGACTGCTTTAGATGACTTTCTTCTTTGGTTGATCGTATTTTGTTTGTGTATTCTTAATATATGCAGGAATTTTTATAATGTAAATATTTTGATGGTTTTATTTAATTTTTATTGCATTTATTTTTTGAAAAATACGTTTATTGAGATTCTTTGGTAAAAGAATACTCATGCCTCATTGGTATTATAATACTCATGGATTTAAATATTTTTACTGCCCATAACTTTTTATTGTGTGTAGTATTTTTTATACAAATAAATCAATTTATTGCTTTATTTGAATTGTTGTGAGAATTAAAAAATATGCACGTGATTGATTATATGAGTCAGAGATGGATCCGTAAATTTGAACAACTCCTATAAGTGATATTCTGCTCCTCAAATGATGTTATAAACATCAATATATGGAGTATTTTATGGCACGTAGACCAAGAAGAAATCATTCAAATGATTTTAAAGCTAAGGTAGCACTTGCTGCGATTAAAGCAGAAAAAACACTTGCTGAATTGAGTGCTGAATTTGATGTTCATCAAAACCAAATGACTTTGTTGCACAAACCTAGCATAGACGGCTTCTTCAGCAATATAATTTTCAAATGAAGAAGCTTACACACAAAATCTACCGCACAACCAATTGGCCCGCATATAACAGAGCTCTCATTAATCGTGGGAATATTGCTATTTAGTTCGATCCAAACACTCAGTGGTATGCACAATCACAAGGCAAGCAAGGTCGAAGTCAAACTTACTCAGACACCGCTATTCAATGCTGTTTAATGATCAAATCTTTATTCAGACTCTCTCTACGCATGGTCACAGGTTTTGTTCAAAGCCTGATTAAACTATGTGGATTAAGTTGGACAGCGCCAGATTACAGTACGCTTTGTCGAAGACAAAAACATATTGATATTGCGATTAGCTATCAAAAAAATAGTGATGGGTTACATCTACTTGTAGACTCAACTGGCTTGAAGTTTCTAGGTGAAGGTGAATGGAAACGTAGGAAACATGGACTTGAATATCATCGCCAATGGCGTAAGCTGCATATTGGTATCGATGCTGAAACCCTGCAAATACGTGCAGTACAGCTTACTACAAATAATGTGAGCGATTCGCAAGTACTCGGTGATTTACTTGCTCAAATTCCTTTAGATGAACGAATTGATTCGGTCTATACCGATGGTGCTTACGATACGAAGCACTGCAGACAAGTCATTTTAGATCGAGCTGCACATGCGATCATTCCACCAAGGAAAAATGCAAAGCCATGGAAAGATCAGAAATTGAGATCTTTAGAGCGGAATGAATTACTAAAAACAGTGAAACGTTTGGGAAGAACGCTTTGGAAAAAGTGGTCTGGTTATCATCGTCGAAGTTTGGTAGAAACTAAGATGTATTGCATTAAATTATTAGGCGATAAATTAACAGCAAGGAGTTTTCCGAGTCAGGTGAATGAGATTCATGCACGCATAGCCGTATTGAACAGATTTACAGAATTAGGTCGTCCTCATACTCAAGTGATCACTTGAGTTCTGTTCAAATGAGCAGAGTGCTGTCTTTTAAATCTTTGTGCAACAAAGCCTGTTTAAAGTAGAACCAGATGTTTTTATCAGAATCTAAGCCAAGAAACTCTCCCACAATTTGTATAGTAAGAATTTCAATATCACTTAAAGCGGGTGGAAATCCTCTACTTCTTAAAGGTTGAATGACAATCGCTGAGTAAAGTTGCTCTATGATTAAAAATACAGAAATGATAAATTCGTAAATGGACATAACTTGCTTTGCTTTTCTTAGTCGAAAATTAAATTGGGTTATCTCCTTTTTATTTCAAAGACTTAAAAAGTTGAGATTCGCGTAAATATGTCATACAAATCTAATAATACATTAAGTCTACCAAGGGTTGTTTATGTGGAAATTATCGCTTTTAACTACTGTAATTTCATTGGTGGTAGCCTCTTGTGCATCTGATCCTTACTCAAAGCCTTCTGCTTTACGGTTTCAAAATAATAAGCAAGGTTATAATCAGGAGATCAATGTCAACAGAGATGCTAAATTATGCGCAGGGGATACAAGAGATGAACAGAGTTGCCCAATTCATTTCTATATTGACAGTATTGAATCAGGTAAATTCTATATCAATAATACGGCAAAGTATTATTTAAAACCAGAAGTTTATAATTTCAAAGTTAAAAATTGTAGCGGCGAAAAAAATTGTCAGAGTTGCGATGTCGACTTGCGGCCAGATCAATTAAAAGATCGTAACTTTATTCTTTCTGTAGATGCTGCTGGTGTAACTTTTATTTCAAATAATGGTCATCCTTTGGCTTGTAGACAACAGCCAGCAGCTCAAAAGCCTGTCGTTGCTCCTGTTGAGCATACTGAAACAATTGATTTGGCAGCCGATACATTATTTAAATTTGATGGTTCATCTTTAAATGATTTATTGCCTAAAGGCCGTCAGGAAGTTCAGGACGTAGCATCAAAAATTTCAACAGGTTTTGTTTCTGTCAGTAAGATCATATTGGTCGGTCATACGGATCGTCTAGGAAGCGAAACTTATAACCAAAAACTTGGTCAGAATCGTGCTGAAACTGTACGTAGTCTGCTTGTTCAAAATGGCGTATCCGCAAATATTATCTCGGTGGCAAGTGCAGGGAAGAATCAACCAGTCACGGACGGCTGTCCTACGGTTAAATCTCGTGAAGCACTAAAAGCATGTTTACAGCCCGATCGTCGCGTGACGGTACAAATTACGGGCATTACCAAGTAATTCAGCATTTAAAAGTTTCAACGAATATAGGCCACACAGAACATGACAAATTTTATTGTAGTAGAAAAAGATTCTTTAAATAAAGTATCTATCAACACGCAACATATCACTTTAACAGAAGCATCAATTGTCCATACCAAAATGCATCGTAATGATGTAGCAGAGTTTTTACGTGATGGCAATAACCTGATTTTAAAGTTAAATAATGGTGAAACTGTCCTTATCGAAAACTTCTTTGTCGTATATGACAAAGTTGATTCTGATCTGGTTTTTGAAGAAGATGGTTGTATCTTATACTGGTTTGATGGTGTTTCTGGTTTTAAGGGAATACCTGGGCTTGAGGTCTTATTACCTGCTAGTGCGGCAGGTGGGTCTTTACTGCCATGGATTATTGGTGGTGGTGCTGTTATTGGTGGCATCATTGCAGCCGCAGGAAGTGGCGGTGGAGGGAATAAAAACGCATGGCCAATCGCCGTTAAGGATGAAATTACAGGTGTTGAAGATACCCCAGTTAATGGCAATGTTTTAACTAATGATCGTGATCCTGATGGAAACGCAATCACAGTTACTCAATTTGTTGTGGAGGGTAAAAGCTATAATGCAGGCCAAACCGTTACAATTGATAAAATTGGCGAGCTAACGCTCAATGCCGATGGAACTTATCACTTTGTCCCTGCGACTAACTGGAATGGCACCGTTCCAACAGTTACTTATACAATTAGTGATGGCCAGGGTGGAACCGCTTCAGCGGAATTGGTAATCACCATTACACCTGATGCAAATCCTTCGATTAGCATAAAAGATGAAAATGGCGGCAGTGAAAATCCGAACAATACTACTGATGCATTAATTGAACAGGGGCATGTTACTGTATATGAACAGGGTTTAACTGATACATCGGGTTCAAATAAAGAAACGGGTAGTATTACGATTGGGGCTGGTGATGGCGTAAAGTCTGTTACGGTTGGTGATACCAATATTTTGCTAACAGATCTGGAAAATGCCTCAACTACACCGATTATTATCAACACGCCTCATGGCAAGATCATCATTACTGACTATACGCCAAATGGTCAGGAATTTAATGGCGTATCTACGGGTGGCACCATTACTTATGAATATGAACTAGATCAACCTGTTACCAACGATGCATCACACACCGATAACTTTCTGGAAGAAGTCGGTATATCTGTGACAGATCAAAGTAATATTGTGAGCAGTGGCAGTCTAGTCATTAGCATTATTGATGATGCACCACTTGCCAAAAACGGCATCGATAATGTGGCTGCTAATCAATTTACCCCTGAAACTGGAAATGTACTGACGGGTGTTGGTACGAGTAGTGGGGCTACAGGTGCAGACAAAATTAGTGCCGATGGAGTGAGCATCTCCACAGTGGTTAGTGATAATGTATCTGCTAACGTGGTAACAGATGATGGCACAACGCTGACGGTCGAAGGGCAGTATGGTACTCTAATACTCAATAAGACCACAGGTGAATATAGTTACGAGCGTCATGAAGGTACGCCGGGCGGTGTAAATGAGGTATTTACTTATACATTGGTTGACGGTGATGGGGATAGCTCAACAGCTAGCTTGACATTAGTCATTGGCAATAGTGCGCCTCTTGTTACGCTTCCTTCGAGCGATGGAGAGAGTACCAAAGTCTATGAATCAGGTTTGAATAATGGTGGCTCTAAAGCATCTACTGATAAGGAAACAACAAGCGGTACAATTGCTTTTACCTCTCCAGATAGTTTGGCTTCTCAAGATGCAGTGAAGTTAGGTGGACATACCCTAACGACAGCAGATCAAACATTCTCGGATGGTTTAACTGCACGCTATGAATACAATTCGGCAACTGGTACAGGTACTATCCACTATAGCTACACACTTCCTGCGAATACGTCAGGTGATAATACCAATGCAACATTTGCAGTGGAAGTGACAGATATCGATGGCGATAAAACAGCTTCGGGTGATCTGGTTATTAATATTATAGATGACGCACCTGTTGCGAAGCCTGACACGAATAGCATTACAGAAGACAGCGTACCTAATCCAGTCAGTGGCAACGTACTGACAGGAGGCGTATCTAGTGGAGATACAGCTGATACCCAAGGCGCAGACAAAGCTAACGTCAGTGGAGTACAGGCTGGAACAGTTGCGTCAGGTGAACACGTAGCAAATGGCGCATTGAATACAGCAGTGAATGGAGAATACGGAACATTAATTCTCCGTGCTGACGGTAGTTACACCTACCAATTAAATAATAACAATACGGATGTAAATGCCCTTAAAGATAACCAAAGCCTCCAAGACGTATTTAGCTACACCATTACCGATGGAGATGGAGATAAATCGACAGCGACCATTACCATCACCATTAACGGACATACCGATGGCGCACCTAACGTGGTTATCACTGATCATAATGGATCAGCGCTTGGTGCGAACAGCATTGCCGAAAATGCAACGACCCCAGTACAAGGCGAGTTTACCGTCAACGCAGCAGATGGACTGAAATCTATCACGATTGGTGGCACGACCATTCTGACCAGCGAACTCTTGGGTCTATCCCCGACCACACCAAAAACAATCATAGGTACACAAGGAACACTGACCCTTACCGACTATGATCCAGTAACAGGCAAAGTCAGTTATAGCTACCAACAAAGTGGCACCAGCAAAAACCACAGCGGTGGTGATAGCAGCGTAAGTAATAGTTTCCCAATTATAGTGACAGACAATGCCGATGAAAGCTCAGTAGCGACTGATCTGATCATTCTCATTACAGATACTGCCCCAGAAGCGAAAGCTGACACAGGCACAGTGACAGAAGACGGTACAGCACTTGAAGGAAACGTGATCACAGGTGGTAGTAGCAATAGTGCAGATGTTGCTGACCGTTTAGGTGCAGATGCAACACAAGTGACAGGAGTCAGCAAAGGAAGCTCAACAACAGAACAAACAGATAATGTTGGTGGAACAGGACTTGCAGGTGACTACGGCACACTGATACTCAATAGCGATGGTAGTTACAGCTATACCGTTGACCCAAATAACGCAACCGTGAATGCATTAAAAGATGGAGGCAAGCTCACAGAAACATTTAGCTACACCATTAAAGATGCAGATGGGGACTGGAGTACCACGACATTAACCATCACCATTAACGGACATACCGATGGCCTACCAAGCATTACACCGAACGATCAGAACGGTAGCAGTGTTGGTGGTCAGATTACAGTGTATGAAAGTGGTCTAAGTACAGGTAGTAACGCAAGTGCAGCGAGCGAATCTGCCAGTGGAACGATTCAGATCAATGCAGGAGATGGCTTAAGCAGTATTAACATAGGCGGACAGAACTTTAGCCTTTCACAATTACAATCACTGAGTAGCAGCAACCCATCGGCAGCGATCAACGTCGTTGGTGGAACCATCGTTCTAAATGGTTTTACGGCAAATAGCAGTGTAGGTGGTATCCCAACTTCAGGTAGTTTGAGTTATACCTATACTTTGAACAATGCCCAGACACATAGCGCTGTTGGAAATGATGATTTACTTCTGAGTGGCATTCCACTGAGTGTCACAGATGCAGGAGGGGTAACAACAACAGGTAGTCTGGTTGTACAAGTGATTGATGATGTTCCGACTGCT
>NZ_JFCC01000031.1:0-36480 GCF_000582925.1 Acinetobacter sp. 1294596
GCCTACAGAAGCAGCTCCCAACGGAATGTGTAAATGGCTTACGACTTTTTGAGCGAATTGTGGATGAGCGTTTCCACTAAAAACGACAAGATTGGGCATGAAGCACCCTTGGCGGTTGGCATGTATGGAATGAGATGGCAGGGGTAGCTGGATTCGAACCAACGAATGGCGGGATCAAAACCCGCTGCCTTACCACTTGGCGATACCCCTAATGCGGCAGAACTTTAATATTTTTGCATGGTTATGTCAAGGTAAATTAACACGAACTTGCAAATGAACGTTCTATCTTTTTACAGGAAAATGGCAGGGGCGGCTGGATTCGAACCAACGGATGGCGAGATCAAAACCCGCTGCCTTACCACTTGGCGACGCCCCTAAAATGGATGATTGTATTGATGGCAGGGGCGGCTGGATTCGAACCAACGGATGGCGAGATCAAAACCCGCTGCCTTACCACTTGGCGACGCCCCTAATACAAACATCTACAGGTAAAATTGATGGCAGGGGCGGCTGGATTCGAACCAACGGATGGCGAGATCAAAACCCGCTGCCTTACCACTTGGCGACGCCCCTATCAATTTACTTTCAACTGACACAATGGAGACTCATCTAAACTATGAACCAGGTAAGCTTTACATGGTGCATTCTTTAAAATATCGTCTGGCTTCATGTCAGAAGTCAGTTCAGTGAAAACACAAGCACCTGTACCTGTAAGCCGTGCAGTACCGAATTGATCGAGATAACGCATGGCTTCATCAACCTCTGGATATAAACTTCTGGCCAGTGGCTCAAAGTTATTTCCGAAAGCAGATGGCTTTAACTGATAGGCGCAAAATGTAGTGGGCTTCGTATTTCTTGTCAATGTTTTTTGTGAAAAAAGCAGTTGAGTGCTGATAAAACAGTCAGGTTTGAGCACTATGTATTGTTTCGGTTCTAAGTTAATGAAACTTAACTGTTCTCCGATTCCTTCTGCCCAAGCATTGTGACCATATACAAAAATAGGTACATCCGCACCAAGATGTGCACCATATTCAGCCAACTGTTCAATTGTTAAACCGCAATCCCAGAGCTGATTTAATATAATCAGTGTAGTGGCAGCATTGGATGATCCTCCACCTAATCCTGCACCCATTGGAATATTTTTCTCAATTTTGATCTGTACACCAGAAGAATTTTTAGTGTGTGATTTAAGTAATAATGCAGCTTTGTAGATTAAATTCTGTTCAAGCTGTACGTTACCTAAACCTTCAATGTGAATTTTTCCAGTCATGTTGACTTCAAATTCCAGCCAGTCATATAGGTCAATTAGTTGAAAAATACTCTGTAACTCATGGTAGCCATTTTCACGACGACCTGTAATATGTAAAAACAGATTAAGTTTAGCGGGTGAAGGAACTCGGATCATACTAAATACCACAGCTGAAAACAGATTAGCGATTCTGGATCAGCATTGTAATACGGTTTTCTTGGCCATCAGCAAGTGACTGTTTTAAAATCAGTTTACTAGGTTGTTGGGCATTGCCATTATAGCTTAATTCGACATTCCAGTCCTGTTCCTGAATGGTACTGATCCGTTGCTGTTCATCTTTTTTAATTTTAGCATTCAAGCTTGCCGGTCTGCCTTGGACCCAGTGTACGAGGTGAGTAATCGGTGCCTGCCATCCAGTAGCACGCTCCAGTAGCTCTTCAGGTGTTGTTGCGCGAATCAGGCCTGTCTTTGCACTATTCAGCGTGACTTCTCCCGGACGGCCTTCAATTTGTGTTTTGCCTACGCCTAAGATTCCCGTCAGTTCAATATCAAAATTATCCTGCTGCTGTTCCCAGTTAAAAAATGCACTCCCTGACTGCTTGGGAGTTTTTACCCCAATTTTTCCCTGTAGATTAAATTGATTGTTTTCTGGCTGGGTGTTAACCGGATTTTGAGGTTGTGTATATTGCTGACAGCCGGTAAAAGCCAGAGTTGCCGTAGCGCACAAAGCGAGTCCCAGTTTAGAAAAAGAACGCATAAAAGTTTAACTCTGTTTAAATTGTTGAGGTAACAATAACGCATCTAACTGATCCAATTGCGGATCATTATGATATTTTTGTTTAAGCTGTTTTAACACTTCACTAAATTTTGTGAGTGAACCCTGCATATAAAGTGCTTTAGCGTAGCGTACACCAATTTTCAGGTTCTGACTTAGACTGTAGGCCTTGGCCAGTACCCGGACGGCAGTATCATAATCATTTTGCAATATGCAGACGTACCCGAGTGTGTCGAGTATTGAGGCTTGTTCCGGAGCATACTCAAGTGCATGCTCTGCATACTGGCGCGCTTCATTTAGACGCCGGTTTTGCAGAGCGAGAGTGTAAGCATATGCATTCAGGTAAGTTGGACTGTTTGGTTCTATTTCCAGCAAATGTTTGAGTGTCTGGTCCAGTTTTTCCCGGTCTTGAAAAGGATCAAGCAATAAGACTTGGGCATAGATCAGCTCCGGGTCATCTGGCAGGTTTTTGACTGCTTCATCAAGTAAGGCTAGCGCTGCTTTTTTATTTCCCGTCTTTTTCAAGATTTCTGCCTGAACCTGGTATAAAAAACTGGCATGCTGTGGATAATTGACACGTTCCTGAGTAAGAAAACGCAAGGCATCATTCAGCTGGTTTTGCTTTTCAAAAATAGTGACCAGATTCCGTCGTGATACAGTGTATAGACTACCGTCCACCAGACGATAATAAGCTTTCGCTGTTTCGTAATGCTGTTTCCGCTCGGCATTTACTGCCAAATAGTAATAGGCCTCATTCTGATACTGATCAGAATAACGTAGCTCTACCAGATATTTTTCTGCCTGCTCATATTGTTTGAGGTCAATACTGGTTAATCCGGCAATAAATAATGCTTCTTCAGCATCTGGCCACTGTTTTAAAATACCTTGAAGCTTTTTTAAGGCTGATTCGGCCTGATTGGATTTGACCAGAAAGCGGACCTCTGCCAGCCGGATATCTAAATTATATTTCTGTTTACGGCTTGATTTTTCCAGCCATTGCTGGGCTGCTAGCTGGTCATTCTGAGCCATTAACAGGTTGGCCTTCATCAGAATAAAACCAGTCACTTTGGGCCGCTTGCGCAGTGCCTGATTGATAGTCACTAAAGCCTGCTCTAGCTGACCATTTTGTGCTTCCAGGCCAGCGATTAAAACCAGAATAGAAGGATTATTTTTTTCCTTACTGCTACGTAAGGCATTTAAAAGTATCTCGCGATCTTCTGGAAGCTCTGGGGCAATCCCTGCCAGAATCTGTTCCAGATCAGCATTTGGATCAATATTAAGAATTTTATTCAGGGTATCGGCGGCAAGCTCATATTCATGCGCTTTCAGAGAAATATGGGCCAGATAAAATAAAGCCGGAACATCTTGAGGTTCCTGAACCACCCAGTGTGTCGCGATGTCTAAGGCTGCTTTCAGATCATTCTGTTCGAGGGCAACATTCAGGGCACGCTGTTTGATAGTGGTTGAATTACTTTTAATGGCCAGTACAGTATAGTTATGCAACGCAGTAGGAATATCATCGTAAGCGAGTGCAAATTCGGCAATCATGCTTTGTTTTAAGGCATTATAGTTAGGATTTTCATGATAAATATCGCCCGATGCCCTAAGATGAGCGGTCGAGGCTATGCTACCTACCAGTAAGACTGTGGTAGAATATCGCCGTATAGTCATGCCGGATAGTCGGCTATTGATTTGACGCAATTTTTATTGATCCAGCTAATGCTTTTTATGACACCGATGTTGCACAATAACATAAATTTAGTGAAATGATGATCTGATATGTCTTTCTTTGCATTAGGGGTCAACCATCAAACTGCTTCTGTAGAGTTGCGAGAACAGATCGCTTTTAACCCTGAGCGGTTAAACGCTTTATTTGCCGAGCAAAGTCAGCATCCTGTCTTGAATGATATGGTGGTGGTCTCGACCTGTAACCGAACAGAAGTCTATGCCATGGCAGAGCATGCTGATATGGTATTGGACTGGCTCGCCCATGCAAATGGTTTAGATGTCAATCAGCTCATCAAACATACTTACCGTTATGAAGACGCTCAGGCGATTACTCACTTGATGCGTGTTGCCAGCGGTTTAGACTCTTTAATGCTGGGTGAACCGCAAATTCTGGGTCAAGTAAAACAGGCACTATCGATTGCAAAAGAAGCCCATATGGTTTCACCGGCACTAAACCGCATTTTTGAATATGCCTTCTATGCAGCTAAACGTGTACGCTCAGAAACTGCTGTAGGTAGTCATGCAGTCTCTATGGGTTATGCAGTTGCTCAGCTTGCCCTGCAGGTCTTTAGCCAGCCACAAGAGTTGACTGTAATGGTAGTGGCTGCTGGAGAGATGAACAGTTTAGTAGCTAAACACCTGGCTGAAATGGGTGTAGGTAAAATCCTGATCTGTAACCGTAGTCGCGAGCGAGCAGAGAACCTGGCGCAGGAGATTGCTCATCAGGTAGAGGTCGAGATTCTGGAATTTTCGGAACTGGCCAGTAACTTGTACCGTGCTGATGTAATCTCAAGCTGTACAGGCAGTCTGTATCAGGTAATTTCTTATCGTGATGTGAAAACAGCATTAAAAAAACGGCGCTACCAACAGATGTTAATGGTAGACCTGGCTGTTCCGCGTGATATTGAGCCAAAAGTCGCGTCACTAGATGGTGTATATCTGTATGGCGTTGATGACCTGCAAAGTGTTATTGACGAGAACCTTGCCCAGCGACGTCAGGCTGCGGTTGAAGCTGAAATTATGGTTAACCAGCTGGCGACCCAGCTTATTACCCATCAAAAGGTCCAGCAGGCTGGCAGTACTATCGCTGCTTATCGTGAACAGGGCCAACACTTGACTGAATATGAGTTGCGGTTGGCGCTGGAGCATTTGCAGGCCGGAAAAGATGCAGCTGAAGTCCTGCAAAACTTTTCCCATCGTCTCACTCAGAAATTATTACATCCGACTTCAATTTTGCTAAAGCAGGCAGCTCAGGAAGAAGATCCCTCATACTTTGAGTGGTTACAGGACGGTTTGCAGGGGATATTTGACCATCAGCGTAAACTTAAAAAATAATTTGAAAACAGCTTAAACCTTATGAATGCAATAATCTTAAGCTAATTTTCTTGGTCAGTTCATTGAGTTGCTGCCGCAGATTGCGTGATTCAATAAGTGAAATGGGTGATTTTAGTTTCTGTTTTAAGTATTTTTCCTGCAGGCCCAAGGCATATTCTTTAGCAAGCTTGTCTGCCATTTCTGGTGCCGGAATCAAGCTTTCAATATTGGTACGCTGTAAAATATCCGCAACCGCATGACAATACATACTGCACGCGCCAAGCACATAATAGACAGCCAGTTCCTGATCATCCGGTAGTTCATCAAAGATTTTGTCTAATATTGCCAGTATTTGTGCCAGTAATTCATCCGGATGAATAAAAGCACGCAGAGTTTCAAAGTGAATATACAGATAAGGATGCCGTATCAGCATAGCGATGGCGAAATCTTCATCCTTGGTGCGGATATTAAAAGAGAGTGATGCATCATTACTAAGTTTCGGAGTAAAACGCTTGCCTAGGCCGAGCTTTTCTTTAAATGACTGAGTGAGCAGATAGCGAAATGATCCCTGTTTAGGTAACAGGTCGGTAAGCTCCCTGAGCTCGCCCATTACCTGACTTTTACCCTCAGGTGAAGAAACATCTCGCTGTTGCGTGAGATGTGCAAATACAAAATCGGATAACAGGGGGGCCTGTTCAAGTAAACGCTGAAAATTTTCCAGTCCTTCACGACGGATCAGAGAATCGGGATCATGCTGGTCGGGTAAAACAAAAAATTTCAGTTCACGGCCATCATTTAATAAAGGCAGGGCAATTTCCAGTGTTCGCCGGGCTGCCTTTTGACCTGCAGCATCCCCATCAAAGGCAATCGTAATCCGGTTATTCTGTCTGAATAAAATATTAAGATGTTCAGTATTGCTGGCTGTTCCAAGAGTTGCTACTGCACCGCTAATCCCGTATTGCTACAATGCGATAACATCCATATAGCCTTCGACTATTAACCAGTCTTGAGCTTTTTGCTTGCGACCTTCGTAAAGGCCGTACAATAACTGATTCTTATGGAAGACTTCAGAATCTGGCGAGTTAATATATTTGGGTTTGATCTCATCATTTAATGCACGCCCCCCAAAACCGACTACACGGCCCTTACTGTCCCGGATTGGGAAAATGACCCGGTCACGAAGTAAGTCAAAGTCACGACCGCTCTCACTAGAGCGAATCAGCCCTAGCTGTTTCAGACCTTCAATATCATAGGGGAATGCCTTTTCCAGATGCTGCCAGTCCTCTGGTGCATAGCCCAAGCGCCAGAACTGGACTGTATCTTGGCTTAAACCTCGCTGTTTAAAGTAAAATTGTGCACTTTGACTTTTAGGTAACTGCTGTTCATAAAACTGAGCAATATTTTCTAGCAGGTCATACAGGTTACCTTCCTGTACAGGCACATCTGTCACATTTTCAAATTGTTCAAACGGATCAAAACTCTGAAATTCAGCGAAAGGATCAATCGGAGTATAAGGTGTATTTGTGATAGGAGACTGGATCTGTTCTTTAGCCTGCGCGGCAGGAGCCTGAACCGGCTTGCTAACTTTTTTGATTTCACGTTTATAGGACAGGCGCTTATTGTCCTGATTGTCTTTTGGCAGTTCAATACCAGTCTGGCTTGCCAGGTCTTTCATAACATCAACAAAATTACGGCTGTCGATATCCATTAAAAAACGTATGGCATTACCATTGGCCTGACAGCCAAAGCAGTGGTAATACTGCTTGTCACGGTAGACATGGAAAGAGGGTGACTTTTCCTGATGAAAAGGACAACAGCCAGAATAAGTCCGTCCGGTTTTTTTAAGTTTTACGCGTTGGCCAATCAGATCAACAATATCAGTACGATCCAGGATCTGATCAATCGTATGCTGTGGAATTGCCATAAGAAAAAGCCATTATTTTATATACTTTAACCATAAAAACGCTGACCTGAAGTCTTGCTTTAAGCACTATTCAGTTGCTATCACTTGAACTAAACAGTCCTGTACAGAATTTAGCCGTCTTTACTGAAAAAGAGAAGGGGGAAAGTATTTTAACTTTCTCCCCCGAAAAAAGCGACCATCTGGTCGAGATTATTCGTTTGGAGTTTCTGTAGCTATATCAGCCGGTGGTTTGGCAAGCATTGGTGTATGTTGCTGTCCATTTTCAGATTTACCGAGCATACCTAAGCTCAGACGGTTGAGCCAGCTACGTTCTTCTGAAGAATAACTAGAGGTTTCCTGCGATACTTCACTTGCAGTACTGTTTTTGGCTTCACGGCCAAAAATTCCCAGTGTGGCGCGGTTAAGCAGGCTGGCATCCCTGCGGGCGGCACGCAGGTTTACACTGCCATTACTACGCACCAGTTCTGGATAGTTTAGTTTTAAGACCTCTACATACTGCTGTGATGAAGCCTGATCGCCCAGCTTGTCATAAGCGTAAGCCATGGTAGCTAGAGCTTCTGGAATTTGAGGAGTCTGCGGGTAGTGTTCAACTACCCACTGCGCCCGCTCCAGAGCGGCAACCCAAGCTTTACGCTTTAGATTATAGCGTGCTACGTTCATTTCATTTTCAGCCAGTTCCTGACCAATAAACTTCATGCGCTGTGCAGCATCTACTGCATACTCACTGCTTGGATAGCGACGAATAAAATCAACAAAGTTCTGGTAAGCTACCTTCAAATAGCTAACATCACGGTGTGATTGCTGCAAAGAAGTATAACGCAGCAAGCCATCATAATTCTGTTCCATGTTGGCTACACCACGTACGTAATAAGCGTAGTCAACATTAGGGTGCTGTGGATTTAAACGGATAAAACGTTCAGCCAGAGCAATTGCCCCTTCATAATCTTTTTGCTGGAATTTAACGTAAAGCAGCTCAAGTTGTGCTTGCTGCGCATATTGTCCGGTCGGGAAGTAGGTGTCTAGTGCCTCTAGCTGTTTTGCAGCATCAGAATATTGACCACGTTCAAGCGCACGTTCGGCTTTATTGAAATAAACCTGTTCGCTTGACTGTGGGCCAGTATCGACAACTTCTTTTTTTGGATTGCTGCTACAGCCCACTAATGCAGATGCCATGCCTAAAGATAAAGCAAGCATCGTAACTTTATAACGTGGTAGCGACATAAAAACTCCTCTGTTAATCGGGCAATGAGCTACAATTGCGCTATTAAACCACTTTTGTCTCGATGATCAAATGACTTCAGCACAATCTTCTAATTCTACTTTCCCTGAAACTGATTTCAATTTACTTGAAGATTCTGAGGATGCAGATAACCATACTTCAGAGCCGACTGCAACACGTTTATCGTTGCAGTTTCAATTGGATGAAAGCTATCTCGGGCAGCGTATTGACCAAGCAGCAGCACTGGTCTGGAATGAATTTTCCAGAGAGAAACTTAAGCAATGGATTAAAGACGGCCATTTGTTAGTAAATGGTAACAATGTCAAACCTAAATACAAGTGTGAGGGCAATGAGCTGCTTACGCTTGAGGCAGAGCTGGAAATTCAGACTGCCAGTCAGCCAGAAAATATTCCGCTTGATATTATTTATGAAGATGATGACATTATTGTCATTAATAAAACTGTAGGAATGGTCGTACATCCAGGTGCAGGAAATGGGTCGGGCACTCTGGTCAATGCGCTGCTTTACCATTATCCGAAATCTAATGAACTGGCCCGTGCCGGACTGGTCCACCGGATTGATAAAGATACTAGCGGTCTGCTGGTGGTTGCAAAAAACCTTGAGGCCCAGTTCTCTTTAAGCAAACAGTTGGCAAAAAAGACTGTCTACCGGATTTATGATTTAGTTGTTTATGGAAATATTGTAGCCGGTGGAACCATCGATGAGCCAATCAAACGCCATCCTGTCGATCGCGTTAAAATGGCCATATTACCGGGTGGTAAAGAAGCGGTTACTCACTATAACGTGAAAGAGCGATTTAAAGACTTTACCCGTGTTCAGGCACAGCTTGAAACCGGTCGTACTCACCAGATCCGGGTCCATTTTAGTTATATCGGTTATGGCCTGGTTGGTGACCCGGTCTATATGAGCCGGGTACGTGTACCTGCCGGAGCTTCTGAAGAGCTGGCTGATACTTTGCGTAGTTTTAAACGGCAGGCATTACATGCTGCCAAGCTTGGTCTGGTTCATCCGCGTACAGGCGAGAATATGATGTTTGAGGCGCCGTGGCCTGAAGACTTTAAGCGTTTAATTGAAGTACTTCGTCAAGAGAATGCTGCTTATTAATTGATTAACACGGGAAATTTAACATGCAGTCTGTTTCAGGGCTTCCATCAGGTGTATATGCAGGACAGACACATATCCGGCATCCAAGTACATTAACTTCAGCAAAACCGGAACTTGCGGGCTTTAATCTGGCTTTGCACGTGCAGGATGATACGCAGCGAGTACAAGCTCACCGGATGATCTTGCTGGAAGAACTGGCAGGCTATGGTGTAGATAAAATCACATGGATGACTCAAACTCATAGCACGATCTGTCATACGGTTAATGAAGCACTTCCATTCGAAGCTCTTATTGGTGATGGTTTAATTACCAAGAAGAGAGCACATGCCTTGATGATGATGACAGCAGACTGCTTGCCTGTAGTGATGGGAAATGCACAAGGTACTGAAGTTGCCAATTTGCATGCGGGTTGGCGTGGACTTGCAGGTGGTATCATTGAAAATACTATTGCCACCATGCAAGACGGGCCTAGTTGGGCCTGGTTAGGCGCGGCGATCAGTCAGCCCTGTTTTGAGATTGGTGCAGAGGTCAAAGCAGCATTCTGTCATAAATATCCGGAAGTTGAATCGGCCTTTATATCAGGGCGCTCAGGGAAGTATTATGCCGATCTTTATGCAATTGCCCGTTATATTCTGCAACAGCAAGGTGTAAAGATGGTACTAGGAGGCGACCAGTGCTCATATCAGCAGTCTGATCAGTATTTTTCATATCGGCGAAACGCCCAGACCGGACGTATGGCAACATTTGTTTTTATGCAATCATCAGGATAAACCAGTCAGGTCCTTTATGCTCGCTACTTCAAACTCATTTGTAAATTTTTCCGGTATGAAAAAACCTCCAGTTGTGGAGGTTTTTTCATTGCAGGGTACTTATTTGTGGAAGATACGTGCCTTATCGCGCTGCCAGTCACGGTCTTTTTCGGTTGCACGCTTATCATGAAGCTGTTTACCTTTAACCAGCGCGATTTCAAGTTTGACTAAAGGTCCTTTCCAATAACAGGCCAAGGGCACACAGGTATAACCTTTCTGGTTAACTGCACCCATTAATTTCTCGATTTCACGCTTAGATAAAAGCAGCTTGCGGGTACGGGTTGCTTCAGCAACAATATGGGTAGAAGCAGAAAGTAAAGGCTGAATCTGGGCACCAAACAGATAAGCTTCGCCATTTTTCAAAAGGATATAGCTTTCTGTCAGGCTCATACGTCCAGCACGTAATGATTTAACTTCCCAACCCTGTAACGACATGCCGGCTTCAAACTTTTCTTCAATAAAATAATCGTGGCGTGCGCGTTTATTCTGCGCAATTGTTCCACCATTATTTTTTTTCACAACTTTTACGTTCGCCATAATCATTAAATTCCAAAGTTGTACTTATTGTGCCGTAAAGTGCCAGCAAGAGAAAGTTTTTTCAAAAAGATGGGGATACTTCGCTAAAAAATCAAGTTTTTGTTAAACTAGGGGTCTGCACAATAAATTAGAGTATCAAGCGATGTCTAAAGCTCGCGTTATTTACCCGGGAACCTTTGATCCAATTACTAATGGCCATATTGATCTGGTAACCCGTGCAGCCAAGATGTTTGATGAAGTGGTGGTTGCCATTGCGATAGGACATCATAAAAATCCGGTATTTAGTCTAGAGGAGCGTGTAGCACTGGCGAAAGCTTCCTTAAGTCATTTAAGTAATGTCGAGTTTGTGGGTTTTGATGGGCTGCTGGTCAATTTCTTTCATGAGCAGAAGGCAACTGCTGTACTACGTGGACTGCGTGCGATTTCCGATTTTGAGTATGAATTTCAGCTGGCTAATATGAACCGGCAGTTAGACCCTCAGTTTGAAGCGGTTTTCTTAACACCTTCTGAACAATATTCCTTTATTTCATCGACACTGGTTCGTGAAATTGCTCGTTTAAAAGGTGATGTAAACAAGTTTGTACCCCCGGCAGTCGTTGAAGCCTTTGAACGTAAACATCAGCAAGGTTGGTAGCGTGTCTTTATATATTACTGATGAATGTATTAATTGTGACGTATGCGAGCCCGTATGTCCCAATGAAGCTATCTTTATGGGGGAGATGATTTATGAAATTCATCCTGACCTCTGTACTGAGTGTGTCGGACATCATGAGCAGCCTCAGTGCCAGCTGTTCTGTCCGGTTGACTGTATTCCCCATGATCCAAACCATGTGGAAACAGAAGATGAGCTAATGCAGAAATATAAAATGTTGACTGCTCAAAAAAGTGCGAGCAATTAACAGATAAATTTGATACTATGCGCGACGAAGTGAGCCGGACGGTCGCTGCTGTGGAGGTCTTCGTGACTAAAGCAGGGGAGGAAAGTCCGGGCTTCATAGGGCAGGGTGCCAGGTAACGCCTGGGCGGCGTAAGCCGACGGAAAGTGCAGCAGAGAGTAGACCGCCTCATTCGTGAGGTAAGGGTGAAAGGGTGCGGTAAGAGCGCACCGCGTATCTGGTAACAGTATACGGCATGGCAAACCCCACCAGAAGCAAGACCAAATAGGAATCCTGAGGTACGGCCCGTACTGGATTCGGGTAGGTCGCTTGAGCGTATGAGTGATTGTACGCCTAGAGGAATGACCGTCCTCGACAGAACCCGGCTTACAGGCTCACTTCAACAATTTTCCTGTAAATAAAGCTTGACCTGCTAAAGATAAATGCAGATAATGCGCGCACAGTTTTCGGCTATGTAGCTCAGTTGGTTAGAGCACCGCACTCATAATGCGGGGGTCACAAGTTCAAGTCTCGTCATAGCCACCATTTTTATAGACCACGTTCTCTAAAACGTGGTCTTTTTTTGTCTGTGTGTTTATCGTTTGAGTAGCGGGTAGAGGACTTTACTAGTCACAGGTTATTGAGCCGGTATCCAGTTTGATTTGTGGAAACCTTTCTGTATATGTATTTAAGATCTGTTGGCGTTGATCTTTGCCAAAGACCTGTTCCTGTAGCTGTGTAATTTTCTTTTCACTCAAATATTGTCTAGCACAGTGCAGTGCTATCTGATTCTCCTTGGCAATACTGAGTTTTTGACTCTCTGTAATTTCATCAATTCGATAAAGCTTCTGCTGTGCCCGACTGAGCTGTGCCAAGCTGCGCTTTTGCTGCATACTAAGTAATTGCTGGTGATTAATCCATTTGGCTACATCCATACGTACGCCGTTATAATCTACAAAGATTGGACTAATCGCACTGCAGGCTGTAAATCCGGACAAGACAGTACTGGCGATCATCATTTTAATTTTCATGTTGTGTCCTGATAAGGTTCTCAAATTATTTTCTACGTAAAATCAAATATGTGTATTATTTTTCAGCAAAACACATCTTTTTGCTTAAAGACTGAGCATTCATTAAAGATAGTTCTTGACGCTGGGCAATGAAGTTTAGATAATGCGCACACAGTTTACGGCTATGTAGCTCAGTTGGTTAGAGCACAGCACTCATAATGCTGGGGTCACAGGTTCGAGTCCCGTCATAGCCACCATTTTAAAAGACCAGGCTCTCAGTCTGGTCTCTTTTTTTGTGCCTAAAAATTATTGCCGAATATTTTTGATTAATCATCAGCCCAATCTTATAAAAATTAAGCTTCAATATATTTATTAGTTTACCTGATATTGCCGGATGAGCTCTATTGTATGCGGTGCTGCATAAAATGGTGATAACAGCTGATGCAATAACGGGTCGAGTATGTCATTTTGATCGAGCGCTTGCAGTACAGATGGAATAAAGCGTAAACCTTCATTCATTAAGTCATCCTGGGTCAATCCTACGGCATTCAGCAGTTCTTTTAACGAATGTTCCTGGAAGTAGTGATAAAAAATATTTACCCCCTCAAGGATCAGTTGCTGTAAATAGCTACTTTCACGTAATTCCCGCCAAGATTCATAAAGTAATACAAAGAACTCTTCTATATCAATTGCAGTGAATTGCGACATACTGTCTTGTAGACTCTTATATTTGAATTCCTGCCATACATGCATTGCAATATCATATAGATCTTCTGAAGGAAGCAGCAGAAGTTCACTGAGCTGTTCTTTAATTATATTCGCGAGCCTGAATTCTAGCTTGGCTTCAATAGTCTGCTGCTGTTCCTGCATAAACTGTAAAACCCGTTGCTGAATACCTAGCACTTTATATTTGCTATGACGTAACTGGTTTAACCATGGGGTCTTGCTTTCAATAATATGAGTCGCCATTTGCAGACAGACTACATCTACCTGCTGACTCTGTAGTAATAAGTCGCGTAAATATAAGCGGACATTTGTCAGCTCGACGAGCTTTGTAAGCCAGAATTGATATTGCTGATCTGAAATAAGATCTTGAAGTTCAGTATCCGACTGTAGGGCGTACTGATGCAGCTTTTGCGACATTATTCCGATCAGTTCCAGTATTTCTGCACCCAGATTCATTTCAAAGGCGTAGCGTTGTACCACAGCATGGAGCTGAGACACATTGATTACCTGTTTAAGCTGCACCTTTTCCGAATAATGATAAAGCTGCTGGATCAAAATTTTTAAAGCTGGATGATCTTTAGAATAAATATAGTGTTGTTTTAAAAACTTCACCTGCTCAAGCAAAAGTGCTTGAGCAAGTTCATTTGGAGTGATTTTATAAATCTTTTGATTATTAGACACCAGGTTTCCAGCCATTTACTATCGGATAACGTCGATCCCGTCCGAAAGCTCGTGAGCTGATCCGCGGACCAATCGCACCTTGTCGGCGTTTGTACTCGTTACGGTTGACCAGTTTAATTACCTTCTCGACGGTTGCCCGTTCAAATCCTTTGGCAATAATATCTTCCTGACTCATATCTTCTTCGATATAAGCATAAAGAATTGCATCCAGAATATCATAAGGCGGCAAAGAGTCTTGATCTTTCTGATCTGGACTTAATTCTGCTGAAGGTGGACGGGTAATTACACGTTCAGGTATAACTGGTACTTCACTTAAACTGTTTCGATATTTGGCCAGTTCGAAAACGATAGTTTTATAAACATCTTTTAATACCGAAAAACCACCTACCATGTCACCATACAATGTACAGTAACCTACAGCTACTTCAGACTTGTTACCGGTAGATAGAACCAGATTACCAAACTTGTTAGATAGTGCCATGAGCAAAGTGCCACGGGCACGTGCCTGCAGGTTTTCTTCTGTCGTATCTGCCGGACTGTTTCCAAAGAATGGATATAGAGTCTGCAAGAAGCCATTCACAATCGGATTGATTTCAGCAATGCCAAAAGTTACACCCATAGTCTTGGCCTGTGCTGCAGCATCTTCAACAGAAATTTGTGCGGTATAAGTATAAGGCATCATTACTGCCTGGACCTTGTCGGCTCCAATCGCATCAACAGCAATAGCCAAGGTCAGGGCAGAGTCGATTCCGCCAGATAACCCGAGAATAACGCCAGGGAAGCCGGAGCGCTGGATATAGTCACGGGTTGCCATTACCAACGCCTGATAAATCTCGGCCATAGTGTCAAGCTCAGGTGCGATTTCCTGAACTATAAAGGCGTCTTTATCTGCACTATATTCGGCGTAGTGCAGGCATTCTTGAAAGCTAGGTGCACGTGTAACCAGTTCACCTTGCGGGTTTAATACAAAACTTGACCCATCAAAAATAATATCGTCTTGGCCGCATACCTGGTTCACATACACCAGATTAAAATTGAGCTGTTTGACCAGCTGCTGCATGGTCTGAATACGATGCTGTGGCTTGCCTACTTCATATGGCGAAGAGTTAAGTACCAATACGGTCTGCGCCTTAAGCTGGGTTAGCTGCTGTACTGTATTAATTGACCAGATATCTTCACAGATCAATACAGCAAACTTGTGTTCCATATATTCAAATACAAGTTGCTGGTTACCAGAAGCAAAATAACGTTTTTCATCAAATACGCTATAATTCGGCAGGTTTTGTTTATTATAAACCCCCAGTACTTGACCATCTTTAACCACAGCAGCCGAGTTATATCGCTGCCCGGTTTCAGCCTGATTAACAAAGCCAAATACCATGACGATATCTTTAACTTGTCCCAGAATTTCAAAGACCTTTTGTGTACGTTTGCTCAGACTTGGACGCAACAATAAATCTTCAGCTGAGTAACCTACTGTGCACAGTTCTGGAAAAACAATAATATCAGCACGCTGTTTTTTCGCTTCATTTGCCTGCTCAACCATTTTCTGAGCATTAAGTTCAAAGTTACCAGTATGTGGAGAGAACTGAGCCAGGGCGATCTTAAAACTTTTCATTCACACCTAATCCTATTTCTATAGGGTATAAAATACACAACATGTTGATTTAGAAGTTATAATTTTCCAACTTCGTGTACACATATTAAAAACAATTAAACAAATAAAATTTAATAGGTTGATATAACACACTTGTCTGCTATACAACGAAAAAAGAACAAGATTTTGCCGTATTGTAGTCGAAAAAAATACATATTCTAGTATTTAAATATGTACTTATAAAATATCTTATTTCAGGCAAAGGTTTATGGCACTTTTTTTACAGCATGTAGCTAAACGTTTAACGAATATATTTATTATTAAAAGACGCTTGCTTACTCCGGGAGAGCGTGAATTAGCCTATTCTGTATTTCACTCCAGTTTGAAACTTGATCATATTGAAATCATTGCTCATCACGCGATTTTAAAAAACTATGCAATGAGCCCAAATGGTCATATCTATTTTAACATTCAGGACTGGCGCGAAGATTTTTCTATGGCTCCATTGTCCATACAGTCCTGGCTGATCCATGAACTTACTCACGTTTGGCAATACCAGCAGGGAATGAACGTGATCCGTAATGCCGTATTTAACCGTCGTTATCAATACATACTGCAACAAGGAAAGCAGTTTTTTGAATATGGTATAGAGCAGCAGGCACAGATGGTACAGGATTATTTTTTAAGGCGAGTCAAAGGGCAGGAGTGTTCGGCTTATGAAGCCTGCATCCCTTTTTTAAATAAACAGATAGTATAAAAAAAGCCACCCTGAGGTGGCTTCCTGAAGTCTAATTCATGTTGAGATGAATTAACGACCTTCGATGTCGCGTTGAGTTTCGCCAGTATAAAGCTGACGAGGGCGACCGATTTTGTATGGACCAGAATGCATTTCTAACCAGTGGCTGATCCAGCCTACGGTACGTGCAAGTGCAAAGATCACAGTAAACATTTCAGTCGGGATACCAATCGCTTTAAGGATGATACCTGAGTAGAAATCTACGTTAGGGTATAGGTTACGTTTAATGAAGTATTCATCAGACAGGGCAATACGTTCAAGTTCCATAGCCAAAGCGAGCTGTGGATCATTGATGCCAAGTGCACCCAGTACTTCGTCACAAGTTTCTTTCATGACTTTAGCACGTGGATCGAAGTTTTTATAAACTCGATGACCGAAGCCCATGAGTTTAACTTCTTTAGTTTTCACTTTTTCCATGAAGTCAGCAACGTTTTCTACCGAGCCGATTTCATCAAGCATCTTAAGAACAGCTTCGTTCGCGCCACCATGAGCTGGTCCCCAGAGCGCAGAGATACCAGCAGCGATACATGCATACGGGTTAGCGCCAGTAGAACCTGCTAGACGTACTGTAGACGTTGAAGCATTTTGTTCATGATCTGCGTGCAGCGTGAAGATACGGTCCATTGCTTTTGCAAGGATCGGATCAACTTTATAATCACGGTCAGCCGGAGTCGCAAACATCATGTGAAGGAAGTTTTCAGCATAGCTCAGATCGTTACGAGGGTAAACGAAAGGCTGTCCGATGGTGTACTTGTAGCTCCACGCAGCAAGTGTAGGAATCTTGGAGATCAAGCGGATCGCAGTGATTTCACGGTGATCAACATTTTCAATATCCAGATTGTTGTGATAGAACGCAGACAGCGCACCAACCACACCTACCATAATGGCCATCGGGTGTGCATCACGGCGGAAACCATTATAAAAACGGCTTACCTGATCATGAACCATAGTGTGGTTGCGAACTTTTGCATCGAACTCTGCTTTTTGTTCAGGAGTTGGCAGTTCACCATTTAGAAGCAGGTAGCAAGTTTCAAGATAGTCAGCTTTAGTTGCCAGCTGATCAATCGGATAGCCGCGGTGCAAAAGAATGCCTTTATTACCATCGATGAACGTGATCTTAGATTCACAAGAAGCTGTCGCCATGAAACCAGGATCAAAAGTAAAGTGACCTGAGGCCAACACATCTTTAACGTCGATTACATCTGGGCCCAATGTGCCGCTGTAAATTGGTAATTCAATTTCTTTGCCATCAAGCTTAAGAACGGCTTTTTTGCCAGTTGCTTCAGACATTCAATAGATCTCCTGTCCTGGTGGATATTTTATCTGATTCGTTACTAATCTTTTAATGCGAACCAGACGGATCAAAAATTGCTACTAAGATTAGTGAGTACTGAAATTTTGTCAATTATACTTATGGATAAAAAATGACGTGGCCACATGGGTTTAGTCATTATAATCAAGTAAGGAAAGTATGAATAAAATCACAGCACCAGCTGGCTATAATAAGTCAAATTACAGGGCAGGTGCAGAAAAAAATAGGGTGGTTGCCGTAAATGTAAGCAAATTTTTATCCTTAAAATGTATTTTATTTCCTTCTTAAGAGAAACATGATTGTGACAAAAGATGATGAAACCTTTAACTTATTTAGTTTAGTGAGATTTAAAAGACTTTTATGGGTCATAGAAAAAACAAATAAATACTTTCGAAAAAAACGTTTGATTGTATAAAAAATGACTCATAAATTAATCTAAAATTGTTTATAAAATAGTCATTTCGGATTTTATAATCGATTGAGCTTATCCATTTCTAAACAAAGAAAGGCATTTAAAAAGTTTAAATTATGACTGTTTAAGCCATAAATAATGGAGTCAGCAAACGTGTAGTTTGCTTTTATCAATTGTTCTAAGAGCATTTCAGTCTATAATTACTTTAAAAGCACATAAGGTTTAATAAAAATATTAATTAATATAAGTATTTGCTTTTATTCATCTTTAGTCTAAAACATTTGTTTTATCTTTTTATATTTTCCGATCAGGTTAAATTGTATATTAATTTAAATGAATGAGTGACTTAGCTTGAATTTTTCTGCTCTGTGGTAAGCTATAATTACTTATTTTATTGTTAATGATTCTTATTTAATGAGATTTTTATAGAAAAGCGCCAGTTGATTGTTTGTATTTTGACAGACCACGTTTTATAATTCGATGTCGTTTATAAGTCTTAGGCATTTGCTTGCCTGACAATGCCAGCTTTCCTTCGAATTAATTCCAACAAACTCCAGCTGGAGTTTTTACCTACAGGATGCCCGCTGTGAAAAGCAACAGACCTGTCAATTTGTCCATGGGTCAGGTGTTAGCAGTAAACTTACGCTCACCCGTGGCTATTGCATCAATTTTGCACCGTATTTCCGGTGTGATCGTATTCTTACTCGTTCCAGTTCTTTTATGGCTCTTAGATAAGTCATTATCTTCACCGGAAGGTTTTGCTCAAGTTCAGGAAATCTTTAGCGGTTTCTTCGTACGTTTTATCGTATGGGTATTTGTAGCTGGTTTGATTTATCACTTCTTCACTGGTCTTAAGCACTTGCTTGCTGATATCGGTGTGGGTGAAGGCCTGCAAAGTGGTCGTACTGCAGCTACAATTTCATTGGCTCTGTCTGTGATTGGTATCATCGCAGCCTTTGTATGGATTATGTTCTGATGAAAAGTGCTACAGGATTAACAGGTTCGGGTTCTCGCGACTGGTACATTCAGCGTATTAGTGCTGTGGTACTGGCAGCTTATACTGTTGTGGTTTTAGGATGGATCCTACTAAATGGCGGATTCACTTACGAGCAATGGTCTGGCTTTATGATGACAGTGCCAATGAAAATATTTTCATTGTTGGCGATCTTATCACTTATCGGACACGCATGGATTGGCATGTGGCAGGTGTTTACAGATTATGTAACTACCCGTCAGATGGGACCTTCAGCTAATGGTTTACGCCTTGTGCTTACGTCTGCAGTCATTATTGCTGTGTTTGTGTACGCAATCTGGGGTATCCAGATTTTCTGGGCGAATTGATAGGAAGATATCATGGGCGCGATAACCCCTAAAGAAGATTATTCAAATATTCAAAACCTCACTTTCGATGCAGTCATTGTAGGTGGTGGTGGTTCAGGTATGCGTGCTTCTTACCAGCTTGCTCAAGCAGGTTTGCGAGTTGCAGTACTGACCAAAGTATTCCCGACCCGTTCCCATACAGTTGCAGCGCAGGGCGGTATCGGCGCATCACTGGGTAACATGCAGGATGATAACTGGCATTACCATTTTTATGACACTGTAAAAGGTTCAGACTGGTTGGGTGACCAAGATGCAATCGAGTTCATGTGCCGTGAAGCACCGAAAGTTGTTTATGAACTTGAACACTTAGGTATGCCTTTTGACCGTAACGCAGATGGTACAATTTATCAGCGTCCATTTGGTGGTCACTCTGCAAACTATGGTGAAAAGCCAGTTCCACGTGCCTGTGCAGCAGCTGACCGTACTGGTCACGCACTTTTGCATACGCTATATCAAAGCAACGTGAAAATGGGAGCTCAGTTCTTCGTTGAATGGATCGCTCTTGACTTGATCCGTAACGAAGAAGGTGAGGTACTGGGTGTAACAGCAATTGACCAGGAAACAGGTAATATTGCTGTGTTCCAGGCAAAAGCAACACTGTTTGCTACAGGTGGTGCTGGTCGTGTTTACCGTGCATCTACTAATGCTTATATTAATACAGGCGATGGTCTGGGTATGGCTGCTCGTGCTGGTATTCCATTACAGGATATGGAATTCTGGCAATTCCACCCGACAGGTGTCGCGGGCGCAGGTGTATTGCTGACTGAAGGTTGTCGTGGTGAGGGTGCAATCCTTCGTAATAAAGACGGCGAACCGTTCATGGAACGTTATGCACCGACTTTAAAAGACTTGGCACCACGTGACTTTGTATCACGCTCTATGGACCAGGAAATTAAAGAAGGCCGTGGCTGTGGTCCAAAGGGTGATTATATCTTGCTTGATATGACTCACTTGGGTGCGGATACAATCATGAAGCGTTTGCCGTCTGTATTCGAGATTGGTAAAAAATTCGCAAACGTTGATATTACTAAAGAGCCGATTCCGGTGGTGCCCACTATCCATTACCAGATGGGCGGTATCCCAACCAATATGCATGGCCAAGTTGTACTGCCTGAACCAGGTACAGACAACTACACCAAGCCGGTAAAAGGTTTCTATGCTATTGGTGAATGTTCTTGCGTATCTGTACATGGTGCAAACCGTCTAGGTACAAATTCATTGCTTGACCTAGTGGTATTTGGTAAGGCTGCGGGCGAACATATTATTGATTACGTGACTAAACATCACGGTGATGAATATGCTCCGCTGCCAACTAATGTTTTACAGCAGACCGTAGCCCGTATACGCAAGCTGGACGAATCTACTACTGGTGAAAATGCACAAGAAGTAGCTGATGCGATTCGTGATATTGTTCAGGATCATGCAGGCGTATTCCGTACTCAAGCCTTGCTTGATGAGGGTGTTAAGCAGATTCTTGCGATTGAACCACGCGTTCGTAATATTCACTTGAAAGACAAATCTAAAGTATTTAACACTGCGCGTATTGAAGCTCTGGAAGTTGAAAACTTGTATGAGGTAGCAAAAGCCACCTTAATTTCAGCAGCTGCGCGTAAAGAATGTCGTGGTGCTCATACTGTGGTTGATTATGAGTTACCAGCAGATCACCCGACCTATTCATATGGTCGTCGTGATGATGAGTGGATGAAACACACTCTGTGGTACTCGGTAGATAACCGTTTGGAATATAAGCCAGTGCGTTTCAACCCGCTGACTGTTGATCCAATTCCACCAGCACCGCGTACATTCTGATCAGGAGTATAAAGATGAGTAGAGGTACTCGTACATTTCACATCTACCGCTATGATCCTGATAAGGATAAAGCGCCGTACATGCAAACTTTCAAGCTTGAGCTGACTGATAAGCACCGTATGTTGCTTGATGCTCTGCTGGCGTTAAAAGTACAGGACGAAAGTCTGACTTTTCGCCGCTCTTGCCGTGAAGGTATTTGTGGTTCGGATGGTGTAAATATCAATGGTAAAAATGGTTTGGCTTGTCTTGAAAACTTGAATGACCTGCCAAATGAAATTACTATTCGTCCATTACCGGGTCTGCCAGTAATCAAAGATCTGGTTGTTGATATGAACCAGTTCTACGAGCAGTATAACAAGATCCAGCCATTCCTGATTAATAATCAGCCTGCACCGCCAAAAGAGCGTTTGCAGACTCCGGAAGAGCGTGATCATCTGAACGGTCTGTATGAATGTATTTTATGTGCATGCTGTTCTACTGCATGCCCATCATTCTGGTGGAATCCTGATAAATTCCTGGGACCGTCAGCATTGCTAAATGCTTATCGTTTTATTATTGACTCGCGTGACACAGCGACTCAGGACCGTCTGGCACGTATGGATGACCCGTTCAGTCTTTTCCGTTGTAAAGGTATTATGAACTGCGTATCTGTTTGCCCTAAAGGTTTGAATCCGACTAAGGCAATTGGTCATATCCGTAATATGCTACTTGATCAAGCCGGTTAATTAATCCCTAAAAAAGAGCGTACATCACAGGTGTGCGCTCTTTTTGTTCATTTGTGTAAAAGATAGGGGACTTTATTTGTAATTCGCTCTATTTTTTATATAAAGCACCGTATGTTAAAGCATAAAATTTTTAATGTATTTAGCCAATTTATAGGAGGTATGTGTCAAAAAAATCAATTCAATCTGGAGTTCATGTTACGATATAACACACAGTTATATTTGAAAAAAATGGCTATTCTATTGTTTATTTATTAAGCATATTGAGGATGGTTGAGCAAAATTTTACTAAAAGTTGCTTTAGAAAAGCTAATTCGCCGATTTATCTTTTCTAAGACGATTTTGCAAAAAAATTGCTCGGTATTGCCGAGTATATAAATGAATGATGATGCAGGTAAGAGCGTTATGATTCATAACACACACCGGTCAATTCTGGTGTGATTATAGCGCCCGTGGTCTGAGTACCGAGTGGGTATTAATGTCATTTTACCAATTTGGCATTATCAAGCATGGGTATGCTTAACAAGCAACCTGTAATGTTTTTGCAATAGGAAATGGGTCCACAAATGCAAGAAGTTGCTGACGCATTGCGTCTTGACACTGAACTTTCCGCTGATAGTGCAGCGTATATTGAAGAGCTTTACGAGCAGTACCTGACTTCTCCGACCTCAGTAGGTGAGGATTGGCGCCAGTATTTTGATAAATTCCCTAAAGGTGATCAGCCTCACAGCAATGTACGTGAGCAATTCCTATTATTAGGACGTAATGGTAGCCGTGGACAACCAGTTGCGCAAAGTGCAGTAAGTTCTGAACATGAACGTCGTCAGATTGGGGTGTTGCAATTAATTGCAGCTTACCGTAACCGTGGGCACCAGAAAGCCAAATTGGATCCGTTGGGCTTGGCAAAACGTGAAGATGTTCCTGATCTTAACCTGTCTGCACATGGTTTGACCAAATCTGATCTGGATACTGTATTCAATACAGGTAATCTGGCAATTGGCAAGACGGAAGCTACCCTTGGTGAAATGATTGAAGCAATGGAGGCGACTTATTGCGGCTCAATCGGTGCCGAGTATATGCACATTGTTGATACCAAGGAAAAGCGCTGGATTCAGCAACGTCTTGAAGGTGTACGCGGTAAATATGATTTTACTGCTGACCAGAAAAAATTATTTCTTGAGCGTTTAACTGCAGCTGAAGGCCTAGAAAAATTTCTGGGTAATAAATATGTAGGTGCTAAACGCTTTGGTGTGGAAGGTGGTGAATCTTTCATTCCTATGGTCAATGAACTGATCCAGCGTGCCGGCTCAGTAGGCTGTAAAGAAGTTGTGATTGGCATGCCACACCGTGGCCGTTTAAACCTCCTGGTCAATATTATGGGTAAAAACCCGGCTGACCTGTTTGGTGAGTTTGAAGGCAAAATGCTGAATAAGAAAGGTTCTGGTGACGTTAAATATCACCAAGGCTTTTCTTCAAACGTAATGACACCAGGCGGTGAAGTACACCTTGCTTTGGCATTTAACCCATCCCATCTTGAAATTGTTGGACCTGTAGTTGAAGGTTCAGTGCGCGCGCGTCAAGTACGTCGTAAAGATATCGGTGGTGACGATGTATTGCCATTAATTGTACATGGTGATGCTGCATTTGCAGGTCAGGGCGTGAATATGGAAACTTTCCAGATGTCACAGACCCGTGGTTATACTGTAGGCGGTACGGTTCATATCATTGTGAACAACCAGGTTGGTTTTACAACTTCTGACCCGCGTGATGCGCGTTCAACTGAATATAGTACTGACGTTGCCAAAATGATTCAGGCACCTATCTTCCATGTGAATGGTGATGATCCTGAGGCTGTAATTTTTGCTACTCAATTGGCGCATGATTTCCGCCATACTTTCCGTAAAGATGTAGTAATTGACCTGTTCTGTTATCGTCGTCGTGGCCATAATGAGGCGGACGAGCCAGCAGCAACTCAGCCAATCATGTATCAGGTTATCAGCAAGAAACCGACAACCCGTACTTTATACGCAGACAAACTTGTTCAGGAAAATGTTCTGGACCGTGCTGCTGCTGACAAGATGGTTGAAGATTATCGTGCTGATCTTGAAGCAGGTAATCATGTTGCCAGTGCACTGGTTCTTGAGCCAAATACTAAAATGTTTGTGGACTGGGCTCCGTATCTTGGCCATGACTATACCGATGACTGGGATACCTCATTTGACTTGACTCGCCTGAAACAGTTGGGCGAAGGCATGCGTAAACTTCCTGAAGGTTTTGTAATGCAGCGTCAGGTTCAAAAAGTAATTGATGACCGCCTGAAAATGCAAACTGGTGAAATGCCATTAAACTGGGGTGCTGCTGAAACTCTGGCTTATGCAACATTGCTAGACGAAGGTTATCTGGTACGTATTACCGGTGAAGATGTAGGTCGTGGTACCTTCTCACATCGTCATGCCAAACTTCATAACCAGACAGATGGTTCCACTTACATTCCGCTTTGCCATGTAAAAGAAAACCAGCCACGTTTTGCATTATATGATTCGTTGCTGTCTGAAGAGGCTGTACTTGCATTTGAATATGGTTATGCAACCACTATTCCGCATGGCCTAATTATTTGGGAAGCACAGTTTGGTGACTTCGCAAACTGTGCCCAAGTCGTGATTGACCAGTTTATTGCTTCTGGTGAAACTAAATGGGAGCGTGTATGTGGTCTGACCATGTTACTTCCACATGGTTACGAAGGCCAGGGCCCTGAGCACTCATCTGCTCGTCTTGAGCGCTTCTTGCAGCTATGTGCAGAAGACAACATGCAGGTGATTACTCCAACAACGCCTGCACAGATTTTCCATGCGCTGCGTCGTCAGGCAGTACGCCCGATCCGTAAACCAATGATCGTTATGTCTCCTAAGTCGCTGCTTCGTCATAAACTGGCAACTTCGACTCTGGAAGAGCTGGCAACGACTTCATTCCAGACAGTGATTGATGAGATCGATACACTTAACAAGGCCGACGTTACCCGTCTGGTGCTCTGTGGTGGCAAAGTCTATTATGATCTGCTTGAAAAACGTCGCGAGCAGGAACTGAACAATACTGCAATCGTTCGTATTGAACAGTTGTATCCATACCCAGAAAAACGCCTTGCTGAAGTTCTTGCCTCTTATCCAAACGTGAAAGAACTCGTGTGGTGTCAGGAAGAGCCGAAAAACCAAGGGGCCTGGTTATTTATTGCGCCGCGTTTATATGACGACGTAATGAAAACAGGTAAGCAAGTCCGTATTAGTTACGCAGGACGTGAAGCATCTGCAGCACCTGCATGTGGCTCACCTTATTTGCACGCAAAACAACAAGCTCAGCTTATCAATAATGCTCTAGCAATCGAAGCTGAACAATCAGGAGATTCTAAATAATGGCAACCGAAATTAAAGCCCCGGTATTCCCAGAGTCAGTTGCTGACGGCACGATCGCAACTTGGCACAAGAAAGTCGGTGAAGCTGTTTCACGTGATGAAGTCATCTGTGACATCGAAACTGACAAAGTTGTTCTAGAAGTGGTTGCCCCTGCAGACGGTGCTCTGGTTGCTATTGTTAAAGATGAAGGCGACACAGTTCTTTCTGATGAAGTAATTGCACAGTTTGAAGCAGGTGCTGGAGCTACAGCAGAGCCAGCTCAAACAGCAGTAACTTCTGATGGAAATGTGGAAAATGCATCTGCTAATACAGAAGCTGGTCCAGCTCCTGTAGTTGAGCGCAGCCAGCCTGTACAGGATCAGGCACCTGCTGTACGTAAAGCTTTGACTGAAACAGGTATTAACGCTTCTGATGTTTCTGGTACAGGCCGTGGTGGTCGTATTACTAAAGAAGACGTAGCAAACCATCAGTCTAAACCAGCTGCTGCAGCTCAGCCTCAAGCGCTTAGCGTAGCTGTAGGTGAGCGTATTGAAAAACGTGTTCCGATGACACGTCTGCGTAAACGTGTTGCTGAGCGCCTGCTTGCAGCAACACAAGAAACAGCAATGTTGACTACGTTTAATGAAGTTAACATGAAGCCAATCATGGATATGCGTAACCAGTATAAAGATGCGTTTGAAAAACGTCATGGTGCGCGTCTGGGCTTTATGTCTTTCTTTGTGAAAGCAGCAACTGAAGCGTTAAAACGCTATCCGGCAGTCAATGCTTCAATTGATGGCGACGATATCGTATATCACGGTTTTTATGATATTGGCGTAGCAGTTTCTTCTGATCGCGGTCTTGTAGTACCTGTCCTGCGTGACACTGATCGTATGAACTATGCTGAAGTTGAAAACGGTATTCGTGCATATGCTGGCAAAGCGCGTGAAGGCAAACTTGCAATTGAAGATATGACTGGTGGTACTTTCACAATTACCAACGGTGGTACTTTTGGTTCGCTACTTTCTACTCCGATTTTGAATACGCCACAAACTGCGATTCTGGGTATGCATAAAATCCAAGAGCGTCCTATGGCTGTAAACGGACAGGTGGAAATTCTGCCAATGATGTATTTGGCATTATCTTATGATCACCGTTTAATCGATGGTAAAGAAGCAGTAGGCTTCCTTGTAACAATCAAAGAATTGTTAGAAGAGCCAGCTAAACTTATCCTTGATCTTTAATACTTACCAGCAAAATAAACCAGGATAAAGTCTCCCTTTATCCTGTTACTTGGAGATAAATATGTCTCAACAGTTTGATCTTGTTGTGATCGGTGGTGGCCCAGGTGGTTATGAAGCAGCAATTCGTGCTGCACAGCTGGGCTTCAAAGTTGCTTGTATTGAAAAACGTATTCATAAAGGTAAACCATCTCTGGGTGGGACCTGTCTAAACGTTGGCTGTATCCCATCTAAAGCATTGCTTGACTCTTCTCATCGTTATGAAGATACCGTTCATCATTTGGGTGATCATGGTATTACAACAGCTGAAGTGAAATTTGACCTTGAAAAGATGCTTGCTCGTAAAGACAAAGTGGTAGAGCAACTGACCGGTGGTGTAGCTCAGCTACTTAAAGGTAATGGGATCGAGTGGCTGCAAGGTACAGGTAAACTGCTGGCAGGTAAAAAAGTTGAGTTTGTACCATTTGAAGGTGAGACTCAGGTTCTAGAACCTAAATATGTAATTCTGGCATCGGGTTCTGTACCAGTAAATATTCCTGTTGCTCCTGTAGATCAAGATCTGATTGTAGATTCTACCGGTGCACTTGAATTCCCTGAAGTTCCTCAGCGTTTAGGGGTAATCGGTGCAGGTGTAATTGGTCTTGAGCTAGGTTCAGTATGGCGTCGTCTGGGTTCAGAAGTTGTTGTATTTGAAGCTATGGATGCATTCTTACCAATGGCCGATAAAGCACTGGCTAAAGAATTCCAGAAAATCCTGACTAAGCAGGGTCTGGACATCCGTATTGGTGCGAAAGTTTCTGGTACTGAGATCAATGGTCGCGAAGTAACTGTTAAATACAGCCAGGGCGGCGAAGATAAAGAACAGACTTTTGATAAGCTGATTGTGTGTGTAGGTCGTAAAGCTTATGCAGAAGGTCTGTTAGCTGAAGACTCAGGTATAAAACTGACAGAACGTGGTCTGGTAGAAGTAAATGATCATTGCGCAACTTCTCTTGAAGGTGTTTATGCGATTGGTGATTTGGTTCGTGGTCCAATGCTTGCACATAAGGCAATGGAAGAAGGCGTAATGGCTGTTGAGCGTATCCATGGCCACGCTGCACAAGTAAATTATGACACTATCATCAGTGTAATCTATACCCATCCGGAAGCAGCATGGGTCGGTTTAACTGAAGAGCAGGCAAAAGAAAAAGGCCACGACGTTAAAACTGGCCAATTCCCGTTTGCTGTGAATGGTCGTGCACTTGCTGCAGGTGAGGGCGCAGGTTTTGTAAAATTTGTTGCTGATGCTAAAACTGACCGTCTACTGGGTATGCACGTAGTAGGTCCGGCTGCCTCTGACATCGTTCATCAGGGTATGATTGCCCTTGAATTTGTATCAAGTGTTGAAGACTTGCAGTTAATGACTTTTGGTCATCCAACTTTCTCTGAAGTTGTGCATGAAGCAGCTCTTGCAGTCGATGGACGTGCAATTCACGCAATTCAGCGTAAACGTAAATAAGATTAAAGAAAGAGCGGTTCAAGAGCCGCTCTTTTTTGCTTCATGGGTTGCAATGATTGGAACAACCCTCTAAATATAAAGATAAGATTAAATAATTGCTAATGTGTACCGTGATGGAAGGGTACATAGAAGTATGGATAAGAAAGTAGAACTAGTAAAAGGTAAGTAAATGAATTTACATGAGTATCAAGCCAAAGCGCTATTAAAAAAATATGGTATGCCTGTTCAGGAAGGTATTTTAGCAACCAATGCTGATGAAGCTGTTGCTGCCTTTGAACAGCTTGGTGGAAAGTTTGCAGTCATTAAGGCCCAGGTGCATGCAGGTGGCCGTGGTAAGGCCGGTGGTGTACAGGTTGTTAAGTCAAAAGAAGAAGCCGCAGATTATACCAGTCGTATTATTGGTACACGCCTAGTCACCTACCAGACAGATGCCAATGGCCAGCCAGTCAATAGCGTACTGGTCTGTGAAGACGTTTATCCTGTGGAGCGTGAATTATACTTGGGTGCTGTGGTTGACCGCTCTACTCGTCGCATTACTTTTATGGCATCCACCGAAGGTGGTGTTGAAATTGAAAAAGTTGCAGAAGAAACACCTGAAAAAATTATTAAAGTTACAGTAGACCCTTTGGTTGGCCTGCAACCATTTCAGGCACGGGAAGTAGCCTTTGCACTGGGTTTGAAAGATGGCCAGATTAATCAGTTTGTTAAGCTGATGACAGGGGCTTACCATGCTTTTGTAGAAAATGATTTTGCCCTGTTTGAAATTAACCCGCTGTCTGTACGTGAAAATGGTGACATTCTTTGTGTAGATGCCAAAGTGGGCATTGATTCCAATGCACTGTATCGCTTACCAGAGGTCTCTGCGCTACGTGATAAGTCTCAGGAAAATGAACGCGAGCTTAAAGCTTCTGAATTTGACCTGAACTATGTAGCCTTAGAAGGCAATATCGGCTGTATGGTAAATGGTGCCGGTCTTGCTATGGCAACCATGGACATCATCAAATTATATGGTGGACAACCAGCCAACTTTCTAGATGTAGGTGGTGGTGCAACGAAAGAGCGGGTGATTGAAGCATTTAAAATTATCCTTGCTGACAGCTCTGTTCAGGCAGTATTAATCAATATTTTTGGTGGTATTGTACGCTGTGACATGATTGCAGAAGCAATTATTGCTGCGGTTCAGGAAGTGAACGTAACTATTCCTGTAGTCGTACGACTTGAAGGTAACAATGCCGAGCTTGGCGCCAAGTTACTGGATGAATCCGGCCTAACACTTATTTCTGCTCAGGGCCTAGCTGATGCCGCAGAAAAAGTTGTTGCAGCAGTCAAAGCATAAGGAGTATCAATCATGAGCGTATTAGTAAATAAAGACACCAAAGTATTGGTACAGGGTTTTACAGGTAAAAACGGAACTTTTCATTCAGAACAGGCCATTGCATACGGTACAAAAGTAGTCGGTGGTGTAACACCAGGTAAAGGCGGCCAGAGTCATTTAAATCTTCCTGTATTTAATACCATGCGCGAGGCGGTACAGGAAACTCAGGCGGATGCGTCTGTGATTTATGTGCCTGCACCATTTGTACTGGATTCTATTATAGAAGCAGTAGATGCAGGGATTGGACTTATTGTAGTCATTACCGAGGGTGTACCTACTCTTGATATGCTTAAAGCCAAGCGTTATCTGGAAACCAATGGTAACGGTACGCGTCTGATTGGACCAAACTGTCCGGGTATCATTACACCGGGTGAATGCAAAATTGGAATTATGCCGGGACACATTCATCAGCCAGGCCGTATTGGAATTATTTCCCGTTCTGGTACGTTAACTTATGAAGCGGTATCACAAACTACCCGTCTGGGATTAGGCCAATCTACCTGTATTGGTATTGGTGGAGATCCAATTCCAGGAATGAACCAGATTGATGCGCTTAAATTGTTTCAGGATGATCCCGAGACTGATGCGATCATTATGATTGGTGAAATTGGTGGGACAGCCGAAGAAGAAGCTGCTGAATATATTCAATCAAATGTGACCAAGCCAGTTGTGGGTTATATTGCCGGTGTAACAGCTCCAAAGGGCAAACGTATGGGCCATGCAGGTGCAATCATTTCTGGTGGTAAAGGAACAGCAGAAGAAAAATTTGCTGCTTTTGAAAAAGCGGGTATGGCATATACACGGAGTCCGGCAGAACTAGGTTCTACTATGTTACAGGTGTTGAAAGATAAAGGCCTAGCTTAAGTAGACAGTAAAAAAGCTCCAAAAGGGGCTTTTTTATTATGAGAATGATGGAGAGAATAAATTCTTCTTCAACGCTATTAGGATTGTAGGTTTAACTTAAGCTTACTTGACTCTATAGTTGTTCACTTTGAAGCAAACTACTTTAAGTGGACTAGATGAGTAATTTACTTTAATTTAAGTCTATAACTTGTAGATTTTGATATATCATATTTTTTATAGACAAAAAAATACGCAATGATTGGGGTGATCATTGCGCAGAACAACGAATCTGTATACACAGCTTCGGTTAAGGAGAAATGTCATGAATTTAGAAGCTTTCTAAATCATGAAAGTATAATATTTGAATACCTGAGTAACTTCCTTGGTATTCACGTTAACAAGTGTTAAATCACGTTAAACTATGGGTTATATTGTAATTTTTTGAACTATGATATTTTATGCAGTTGAATTTTAAGAAATTAATATTCCAATTAAAAAGGCCCTTAAAGCAGGGCCTGTATTAATACTACAATTTTAAAAGTGGAACATTCCTAGACCGCTTTTAATTTCATCTAGAGTTTGCTGGGTAATAACCTGACATTTTTGAGTGCCTTGACGTAAAACATCCATAATATAGTCCGGATCTTTTTGCAATTCTGCACGACGTTCACGAATTGGACCGATCAGCTCTTTTAAAATACCTTCTAGACGCTTCTTCACAGTGCCATCACCTAGACCACCACGACGATAATCGGCTTTTAATTCTTCTAATTCTTCTTTATTGGTATCGAAAGCATCAAGATAGGTAAAAACCACATTACCTTCTACCTGACCCGGGTCTTCAATACGCAAATGATTAGGATCAGTATACATGGCATTAACTGCCTTTTTAATATCCTTATCTGAAGCATCCAGAACAATGGTATTACCCAGAGATTTAGACATTTTGGCCTTGCCATCAAATCCCGGTAAACGGCTCATGTTAGAAAGTAAGGCTTTACATTCAGGCAAAAGCTCGCGGCCAATCTGACGGTTAAGGCGACGAACAATTTCATTCGTTTGTTCAATCATTGGAATCTGGTCTTCTCCTACCGGCACAACAGTAGCTTTGAATGCCGTAATATCGGCAGCCTGTGCGACCGGATAACATAGAAAACCTGCCGGGATATCGCGCTCAAAACCTCGCATCTGAATTTCAGACTTGATCGTTGGGTTACGTTCCAAACGCGACACCGTCACAAAGTTCAAATAGAGCATGGTCAGCTCATTGAGTGCCGGTAATTGAGACTGCACGCATATGGTGGTTTTTTCCGGATCAATACCCACTGCTAAATAATCTGTAGCGACTTCCAGAATATTCCGACGTACTTTTTCAAAATTATCGGCATTATCAGTTAAAGCTTGAGCATCGGCGAGTAACAGGTGCTGGTGATGGGAGTCTTGCAAGCCTACACGAGAACGTAGTGAACCTACGAAATGTCCTAGATGGAGCTGTCCAGTCGGGCGGTCACCAGTCAAAATAACTGGGCGGGTATCTTGATCACTCATGATGCATTCCAAAGCGGTTGTAAATTAAGCAAAATATATTAATTGATGAAGTCTATTGTAAGGCATAAATACTGGCAGTGCCTCTTTACAATAAACTCCAGCTGGTAAAAAGTGAGAAATTTAATAGATAAACATATAAAGCTTATACACTTTCTCTGATTAAAGCGATTTAAACTAGCTATATAACGATAAGATTGGGAACATAAAATGGCGAGCAGCTTGCTTTTATTATTAGATGATATTGCCACAATTCTGGATGATGTCGCAGTCATGAGTAAAATGGCTGCAAAAAAAAACCGCAGGGGTGCTAGGTGATGACTTGGCTTTAAATGCCCAGCAAGTCAGTGGTGTCCGTTCAGATCGGGAATTGCCAGTGGTCTGGAGCGTAGCAAAAGGCTCATTTGTGAATAAAGTTATTCTGGTACCTTTAGCGTTGCTTATCAGTGTAGTTGCTCCATGGTTAATTAGCCCATTGTTAATGATTGGTGGCTTATTCTTGTGCTATGAAGGTATAGAAAAAGTTTTGCATTCACTACAGCGTAAAAAGCCACATAGTCCTGAAGAAGCAATTGCCAAGCTCGAACAGGATGAGATTGATTTGCATGCCTATGAAAAAGATAAAGTCAAAGGTGCAATTCGAACAGATTTTATTCTTTCTGCTGAAATTGTAGTAATTAGCTTGGGTACAGTTGCAGCAGCCAGTTTTATGACTAAAGTTACAGTACTAAGTATTATCGCTATTGTAATGACTATAGGCGTGTATGGACTGGTAGCCATGATCGTAAAAATTGATGACTTGGGCCTGCATTTGACTGAACAGGTTTCAAATTTTAAACAGCGTATTGGTCAGGCTCTTTTGAGCTTTGCCCCGATTTTGATGAAGACTTTATCAATCGTCGGTACCATTGCTATGTTTCTGGTCGGGGGAGGCATTATTAATCATGCTGTTCCTCTAATACATCATTTTACTGAAGATACTGTTGATCATGTTGAACTGATTCCTACTTTGGGGCATATCGTAGGAGCAATTACACCAACTTTAATAAATTTGGGAATCGGCATAGTAGCAGGTTTTATTGTTCTGCTTTTAGTCAGTGGAGTTAAAAAAATCTGGCCAAAATCTAAACAGAAATCTGCTTAAGCTATCAGCTTTTGCGACATCGTAATAATAGGGAAGGGGTAAACTATGCGTTGGAAAGGTCGCCGTGTCAGTACTAATCTGGAAGATCGCCGGGGGGGAGGCGGAGCAAAAGCAGGGGGTATCAGTATATTAGGTCTGATTGTTGCCTTTGTCGCCTGGAAGTTTTTTGGTGTAGATCCGCAACAGGCTTATCAGGCAACAAAACAGGTAACCGCCGGACAGCAGATAGAAAGCGTCGGCCTGGAAAATCCAACGCCCCAGCAGCAAGAAGCCGCAGATTTTGTCGGGACTGTTCTTGCTGATACCGAAGACACCTGGCAGGCAATTTTTCAGGAGCAGGGGCAAAATTATACCCCTCCTAAACTGGTCTTGTTCAGTGGCATGGTTAATTCACGTTGTGGTACTGCACAGGCGGCAATGGGGCCATTTTATTGTCCAGCTGACCAAAAAGTTTACATAGATACCAGTTTCTTTAAAGATATGCGCCAGCAGATGGGAATTTCTGGTGAGCAGAACCAGACAGAACTCTCTCGACAAGACCAAGCCGGAGACTTTGCTCAGGCTTATGTAATTGCACACGAAGTGGGTCACCATGTACAGAACCTGTTAGGTATCTCTTCTCAAGTGCAACAGGCTCGCAGCCGTGCCAGTCAAGTACAGGGAAATCAGCTTTCAGTCCGGCAAGAGCTTCAAGCAGACTGTTTGGCCGGAGTGTGGGCACATCATAACCAGCAGCGTACCCAGTTTCTAGAGCAGGGTGATGTTCAGGAAGCAATGGATGCTGCCCATAAAATTGGTGATGACTATTTGCAAAAAAGTGCAACTGGACAAGTTGTACCTGATAGCTTTACGCATGGAACCAGTGCACAACGTATGCAGTGGTTCCAGACCGGCTTGAAGAGGGGTGATCTTAACCAGTGCGATACTTTTAACCAGCCAGTTTAAGGCAGTTAAAAGAATTATTGAGTACAGAAAAGATTATTACTGTACTCAATAATCTATTTTGTTAAAAAACTGCGAAAATTTTTCAAGATACGAATACTTGAAATTAATGCAATGATCGTAAACAGAAAAACTCCTAACAAGTAATATTTAAGGGCAGACATATCCTGTTGATAGAAATTAATCACTTGTTGTTGTGTTAAGGTTAAGTTGCCTGGCATGTTAGTCTGAGTATCTACATAGTTTATAGACTGAATATATTGATAAGGGCCAATAATTTGTAGAACTGCTTTTCGAACTTCTCTATATGGACTTTTATCATAGCCAGAAAGACAGAGCGTAGTCTGATAATGCTCACAACTGATTTTACTGATATATCCTTTGCCTTTTAAAACAATAAAAATTGCTCGATCTGGCTTTTGGCTGTTAGACAGGAGCAGATAAGACTGTTGATTGCTTGAAACCAGCTCAATCTGTTGGCGGTGCTCTAGCCATGTATTCGCCTGTGCCAGTGTGTTGAATTTGCTGTAACAGGTCAGTAATAGTGCCAGAGTTACAGTAAAAATGATTAAAGCCAGGATAAGACGAAAAATGAATTTTAAAGATTGATGCATGAAAAGAAATATACAGCCAGTATTTATGAGAAATATTATTATAGTTTGAAATAATCTGGAAACGGCAAAAGCCGAATTGTTTATGCGAGAACCAGGTCTATTTAAAATGAAATAAAATTATCCATGACCTACCCCTAGAAATGGGAGTAAAATTCCCAATTAAGAGTTTTATAACTGATATTCATCTAGAAGTGACTGATTGGATGCGTTTTAAGAAAGCCAGCAGTTATATTCAAGGATTCGCATGGGCAATTTTTTTCTTCTTCAAGCTTTAACGGTTATTTTTGCACTTTCAATCGCAACTACAATTTTTAATAAACGTATTTTAGACTTTCCTCAGGCGATTGGTGTGCCAATTGTCTCGGCAGTTTTTGTATTTATTTTGCAGTGGGGTGCGAGCTTACTTAATGGTAACCAGTTTATAGTCATTAATATTCATAATATTGAAGAAGCTGTACGCGGGATTGATTTCTACGACTTTCTTATTAATGGCGTAATCTGTTTTATCCTGACCTCGTCTGCGCTTAAATTTAAAATTTCTGACTTAAGAAGTCACTGGAAACCCATTGGAATTCTAGCCACGATTGCACTGGTAATCTGTGCTGTATTTTTCGGTGGCATCCTTTATGGTTTTCAGGCATTAATTGGAAATCCGGTCCCTATTTTAGTCTTGCTGTTATTGGGATCTGCTTTAGGTGCAACAGATCCAATCGGAGTTAAAGGGGTGTTAAGTTCAGTTAGAGCACCTCATCATTTGATTGTGAAACTCGAAGGTGAGTCACTGTTTAATGATGCAATGTGTATCGCCGTCTTCATGACTTTACTGAATGTATTACAAGGCGAACATTTTACCTTATTGGGCACATTAGAAAATTTTCTCTATGAAATTGTGGTAGCTGTAATTATCGGTTGGGGGTTCGGTTTAGGAATTTTACGCTTATTGCGCGGCAAGCATGAAATGGAGTCCCTGATCCTGACAACTGCGCTGCTGGCCTGCGGTTCTTACCTGGTTGCCCTGTTTGCTCATGCTTCTGCACCAATTGCTTGTGTTATTGGTGGTCTCATTGTTGGGAATAAATGGAAAGAAATCCTGCATGATCGTGAAATTCGTGAAGTAAATCATTTTTGGCATACTGTAGAAGGCATTATTAATTCATTTCTATTTACATTAATCGGATTGGAGCTGTTCATTCTGGACTTGAGTAGTAGCATGATCCTTGGAGGGATATTTGCATTTTTTGCCCTGCATATTTCACGGTTTGCCGCAAATTTCTTATCTTTTGCCTTTTTCCCATCTTTTCGCAAAAAGAGTTATAACGGTAGCTTAACCATTTTATCGTGGGGAGGAGTGCGGGGTGGTATTTCACTGGCACTCATATTAGCTGTGGCTAATATTCCACAACTACGTGAATATAGCAGTATTTTGATTGGCTATACTTTCATTAGTGTATTGCTTTCAGGTGTGGTTTGCGGTTTAGGACTACCAGCCGTTATGAATGCTTTTTACTATAATCCAAATGAAGAGACTCAGGGCTTTAAAGGATGGTATCAACGTTTATGCCACAAAATGAATCGTAAAGGTTTTAAATATATTGTGGGAGAAGATGCGAATGGTAATGAAACCATTACTGTGTATCAGCCCGAGGAAATAATGGACCAGAAAACTGATGACGGCATTACAGCTGTCCATCATCCGATAAAAGCACAAGAGGTCAAACGTCTGGAAAGTCCTGACAATTTTTAAAGGCAATTTGATATACAGACTATTTTAGGAATAAATAAAAATTAAGATACTAGATCGACTATTTTTAATAAATTTATCCTAAGTGTTACTATGTATTTCACTGTTGATTTTATGTGAAAGATGAAAATATTTCTTATTCACATATCTT
>NZ_JFCC01000032.1:0-35635 GCF_000582925.1 Acinetobacter sp. 1294596
TTAAATTTAATATTATTTTCTTCTGTGAGTCATACAAAATCTTTTTATTTATTGAGTATTTTTTTTTGATAATCTCTCGTCTAGCCTATCCAGGCTATTCTCAAGAAAAAAATTATCAAAAATCAACCTCACAGAGTACACATCTCGCTCTTAGTGTCCCTTTTTTTTGACCAAAAAAAAGAGGAACCTTACATAAATAATGAAAAAATAATCAAACATGAATTACCTAAAGTTATATAGCGCTGTTTTTTATATATTTTTTTAATATAAAAAAACTGTAGCCCCCCTACTTCTCCGGTAAAACATTTTAGACCATTTTCTTTTGACCCAGGGAAGGTACTCCAAGGCATTTCATCTTAAAAAAGATACTTTGTAGTACAACTTTTTGTATCAGATGATGCTTTGAATCTGCTTTTTTATTACTAATTTTATAATATTTTATTTTAACTTCACTCCCTATTTTTTTATCAAAATCACTTGAACTTGATTTTTCTATATCTAAGTAGGATTCTACGTTCGAATATATTTTGGTAATAAACTCCACAAATGAATCGTACAATTTTAAATCTTTTTGACAGACTGCTTCAAAAACTAAAACTGATCGATCACTTTTCAATGAAATTTTATTTTCCAAAATATAATAAAAATTTTTAATTTCTTTTTGGGTAATTTCTTTGTCAATTATGAATGGATGGCATATTCCATATAAATACGACCAATTGATCATTCGCTCCCAATTTAAATCCATTTCTTGCAGATCACGCTCCTCACTTCTAGCTATTTCTTTATCTTTATAAATATAAAATTGTCTACTAATTGACTTTATTAATTTAACAAGCTGGTCTTCAGGATTTATGATCCGGTCATTTGCTTTCCATTCCTGATATGATTCTAGAAATCTTTTTGGATATAAAAAACTCATTTGTTTTTTTTCAATTTCATCTTTTTTTAAGAATTGCTTTGGATCATTATGTTTTTCAAAAACCTTTAAAAAAAACTTAGATTTTTGAAGAATGTTAAAAGCTGATTCATCCTCAGATATCTTTAAGGATTTAAATTGAGCATTAATAATTTTGCTATTTTTTAGTAATGCACCAATCAATTCAGGCTGATATTCACGTTTTGCTGTATAAAACATGTCTGCAATTAAAATATTAAGATGATGTATATAGCTACTTGCGGTTACGTTAAAGTCTTCATGCCCCATTAGATGTGCTAAACGTTGCCATACATCTGCGCTATGTAATGATGCATGATCGATATTTTGCAATATATGCTTTTTAAGCCTACCTACAAACCTAGAGTCATAGTCAGTAAAGCTACAGATAAGCTGGTGGCTGCCTTTCAATAAAATTGCTAAGTGTGATGCAGCACTATGCCTAAATGCGTGAAATGTATATGAATGATCACTTGTCCCTAATACCAGATTAAACAAGCTCCTAGTGATTTTTGATAATTGTTGATTTTCAAAGGTGAAGAGTAATGTGTTCTGTACTTGTAATTCCGCTTCGCTCAAAGAAGCAGCTAAATATTTTTTATAAAAATCACAGAACTCTTTAAATTCATTTGGATTTAAAAAATAGGATAAATCAAACTGACGATTTGCATTTTCGTTTTTAACATTACGGTGAGAGTTGGAATGAATTTTTAAAACCAGATTTTCAATATCTGAATTGGATGATTCATTTGAAGTCGTATCTTTAGGATCTGACTTTGCTTCGTAATATAAACGATTATTTTTAAGATGACTTCGAAGCTGTGCAGAGTCAAAATCATTGAGACGGATGCCTGTCACTTCATCAACACGCAAACCTAGTCTAAATGTGAGTCGATAGACCCATTGCAATGCAACTATGTCATTCCCTGAAATGCCTAAAATGTGTGGATAATTTTTCACAATTTTCATCATTAATTCAAACATCTGCGGACTAATGGTCCGTGTTTTTAAAAATTTCCCGCTGTCTCTCTGATGTTCATACAAGTACGCTACTACTGGTGCATCATGCTTGTTGACCAAATACTGATGAAATGTTTTTAACCTCGCGAAAGAATAGCCAGAGGTGTCGTGCTTTTTATTATCATTTTTCTCAGCGATTGTTTCCTGCTTTTCCTGATCTTTCATTGATTTTTCTAAAATAAGGTACTCATACATTTCTTCAAATTGTTCTTCGATGGCATTATTCAAATTTATTTGATATTCTAAAATGTAAATTAAAAAGTCAGAAACGAAGCTGTGATAATAACGTTTTATCGATGCCACCTGAAGTGATGCTTTACCAGAGCCAGAATTGTAACCTAGCTCATACTTTAACCATTGGCATATCCGTAAATGTGCAATTGCCACCACATAATCAATATATTCCCCCTCTCCAGCTTCATAGGAACGTATATCGCCCTCTGATTTATTAATACTTGCGTTCAAAGCTTCATTAAACTTGGCTAGTGTCAACTCTTTACCATCTTCACTAAATGATAAAAGCAATGATTTTATATCATTACGTTTACCCATCCGTTTATCATTATAAACTTTAACGTTCTGACCACTAGTAGAAACAGAAAGTTCTACAGTGTGATGAGTATTTTCAATTCTTTCTTGAATCGTTTTCCAGGTATCAAGCTGATGATAAATAGCTATATGCTGTTCATATATCAAAGGCGTAGTGATAATTTTGTTATTAAGTACACTTGTACTCAATAGATCTAAATTTGGAATCTCCTGCCAAAGAACATAATCAATATGCTTGAAAGCAGAAAAACGGCGTCGCTCAAACTCTTTGATAAATTGATGATCAGGAACAACATCTTTAAAATGTGCTTTTAGCCGCTTATAAAGTAAATCTTCCCGCTTAACTTTTTGATCTTGATCATCGTGTGTTTGCTGCCAAATACTAAGAGGCGATGTAAACTGTAATGCATAACCTTGGTTACCATGAAGATGCTCTCGGATACGCAAATAACAAAGCATTGAGATTGCGTTAAAATATATTTGCTGTGTTTGCCATAATTCCACATCTCCTTGGCTATCATAACGGTAGAAATTGCCATATTTTTGAGATGAGAGAGTGTATGAGAAAACGTAGGCATGATTCTTTGAACCAGAGTAAATTGGCAACAGTCCACTGTCTAGATTCATTTCAAAAATTGCATCATGAATTGCAATAAGCCGTTCAGGATGAATACATCCTTGATCGAAAATTAATGATATACATAGACATTCAAATAATATGTTTACTAAGTTTTGCTGAGCTTCAACTGTAGATTGTAAACTTATATTTTGAGTCTTTTTATTAAGAGAATAGCTCCACTTTTCATAAAATTTTTCCTTAAAATCAGCAAGAATAGCTCCATAACACAACTTGTCCTCTGTTAAAATATTATCGCGGCGCGGTAATGTTGCTATTTTCCAATCTGGTAATTTAATATCGTAAATTTTTGCATGATCTGGATTTTTTTTTTGCCACTCCTGATACTCTTGTTCACAAATAATTTTAAAGTGTTTAAAACACTCCTTGAGGTAAGAGCGGAAATATTTTTTGAGCTGGGAATGCTCACAAACTTTTATTAAAACTTGCTGATAGTTTGTAAATTTATCAGCAATTCGTTGATCAAGAAGTTTAAAATCAATCTCGACACCATTCACCTTTTTCTGAGTATATTTATGATCAATCAGCTCAGAAATTTGATTAAAAATTGCTTTTGTTTCTGTTTCAATCGCATTTTGTAATTGCTCTAGAATCTCTTGATTTAGTTCTTTGTTAATCACGCGATTTTTCCTGGGTAAACAAGTCTAGCTCCAAAATTTCTAATTTTTTCAGTAACACTTCAACCTGTTGTTGAATTTCTGTTTTGTAATGAAAAGGACTTAAGGATGAAGTATGGCCAAACCCCATGGCAATACTATCATGTGCATAAAGGGTATTATGAATATCACTGCTGAGTTCAAGATGGTTTTTGCTAAAATGCCTTGGCCAGTTTTTATAAATCTGAACTGTTTCTTTCAAGTAATGCGTCACAAAAGCTGCTGACATTGGTGCCAAAGTAAGATTGTCTGCTATTTCTATAAAGTCAACGCTATGCTTTTTGGAAGTCAGTTGAGGATGGATAAGAATACACAGCATGAATTCATTTTTTTTCCACTGCTCCTGCAAATATTTCATGCCTAATGCAGTGATTGTCTTATCTATATACTCTCTGTATGCATCGAAATGCTTTTGCCAATAACCTACTACAGGCACTAAACGACCTTCTTGTCGTGAACCAATTTTTTTGTCATGAATATAGATAAATTTTGATTTTGAATCATAATTTTTGATCAAACCTGGCATACCCATCGTGGGTCGTACCGTGAGGCAAATTAAAGACAGATGCCACATCCAAATGCTATAAGCATTTAATTTCTCAATCCGATTGGCTTCATCATTCGTTAAAGTAGTCTGTACATAAGCATAAAGATTTTTAAAAAATTGAGTTGCTGCTTTGATAGTCCAGCAACGCTGACTACCTATACGTTGTTCTCGGTCAAAGATATAACCCGGATGCTGCTCTTTTTTCCATAGATCACCTTTTTTTCGGTTTATTAAACAATCAATGTATCTTTTAAAATGTCTATTTATCTCTTCAATATTACGCCCTTCATAGGACCAATTAACCACATGATTCGTATCGTGATTTGCCATTAAGTGTGCTACGAGATCATCACCTGTCTGCATATTCAGATGGAAATATATTTGCTTTTCTAAAATTCCACATGAAATCTTGTCCAAATTATACGGTTTGAAAAGCTGCCTTAAAAAACGATTGTATTCAGGAACAGATAGTTCTTGAATAGCATTTTTTTTTAATTGAATAATCCAAGCACTAGGAATATGCCATTTATAAGTGGATGCTTTGTTATAGCGCTGTAATTTATCACTCATAATGCCCGAATGATTTACATTCAACTTTGGATCAATCACCCAATAATAAGATACTTCGATTACTTCTGTTTCTTCTGCTACTTTTGTTTTTTTTATTCTTTTTACTTTTGTTTTTTCTAATATTTTTCCTTTTTCAATCAAATTATTAATATCTTTAAAGATAGTAGGACTCAGACCAGTCAGCAGTGACATCATGCCACATAATGCCAAAGAAGATTGATCATAAAAGATTGTACTATTTTCTTTGAGCATTTTATCCTGATAACAATCGTGCAATACGTTGTATACCTGATGTAATAAACTGGGTGCTAGATAAAGTGGATTACTTACAAATGGGACTTCACGTCTCTGAATAATTTTTTTGAGCTTTTCATCGGATATCATAGAACTTGCACGCTTACTGATATCATCATGTGTAGGATCAAGAATAGTTGCTGATTTTTCATCTATCTCGACTTCTGTGTCATCATTTTCTATATAAATAGGAGATGACCCTGAGTGGTTTGTTACATCAATCTCCTTTTTTATTCTTTTTATCAAATCCTTGATACTAAGTTTCTTCGATGAATTTAATTCCCTGTTGTTAAGCTCATTACAGACAATACAAAATTGCTCAATGTAACGGTCTAAATCTAATGAGATGGAGTGCTTTTGCACCTCTTCACCAGTTAAAAATTCTTTAAAATTTCTGGTGTTAAATTCATCGATTTTTTTAATTTCATTGGTAATTTTGTCACATGGTATTTTTTTTTCCCTACGGTCTTTAAATTGGTTCTGCAGTAACAGTTTTAATGCATAACATAGTTGATTAAATTTCTTATGTACTCTTTCATCATCTACTATTCGCTTAAAATCTATCAGTTTTGTGTTTGTGATAGGCTCTTTATCTTTAGAACTAGAATTCGGTAAAATGATAAGTTCTTTGAGCATTTCACAAATTAATCCAGTCAACAGATAACCATACTGATGCCCTTCTTGTTCAATTTTAGTCCATTGAGTTAAACCAGCCAGAATTTTATGTTCCGTCACAATTCTCTTTTTTTTAATAGTAACCTGGATTTTTTCTGCAGCAGCATACAACTCATTCTTATTTTGAACGTCGAAATCTTTGAAAATAGCTTTTTTTTCACCAAGTGACTGATTTACCCACTTTTCCAATACTTTGATTTCTTCGTGTAGATCTGACAATCCATCAGTATTAGTCATACAGTTACCATAATTTTTCAGGGTAAAAATTGATTTTCAGGTTTCGTTCTAACTTGAGCTTGAAGTTTTTAGGCAAACCAAAATATTTTTTATAAGTTCTTTGAGTCAATTTTTTAACACAACGCTGCGGTTTTGACTCCACTCTCATATGTTCTGATAACTTCAGACTTAAGGCCTCGGACAATTGAATAAAAAAACAAGTAAATAGCACAGCATGCACCTCTTTATGTTGGTGCTTTTTAACCTCTTCAGTTTCTTCAGGAGCTACATCAATTGTATCGAGTAACCACTTTAAAATTTCAAATTCATCAACGTCTTGATTGTCTTTTGCTGCTTGGTCAAGCATTCTTTTGATTTCATCATCCATCTTATTTTTAAGATCCAATACAAAATCTTGAATAAAATCTGGTAAATCTAATATCAAAACGTAACTTAACTTGGTGAAAACTTCAGTTAGAACTTCAGGTGTTTTTTTTGCATGCCTAATTTTTTCTATCATGACTCTCTCAATCGATACTGGCTATACAAGCTCAATACAGTTGAAATGGTTAATTTCTAAATTTACTACTTAGGCCCAACAGAATATCTTTAGCCTAAAAATACCGATTATGATGTTATATGTTTATATCCAGCTAACACAGAACAGCTCAATGAGTTAACGTGATATATCACGTAATAACTTTACCATTTGATTTTCCAATATCAAAGTATCGCGATGTCTATATAAGGTTTATCAACAAATCAAAATATTTAAATTATTTGCCAGTAAAGTTATGAAGTTATGAAGTTATGAAGTTATGAAGTTATGAAGTTATGAAGTTAGGTTATTTAATCTTATAGATTGAATAACCTCTTCCATTCTCTATTTTATTTAAAACTTTTATCAACGAGCTGCTTAAAATCTTCTAAATTCTGCTCTGCCAGTGACTCTAAAGCTATTCTTACAATACTAGATCTGTTAACACGAGCGTTATTACTTTTGATAATTAACTCATCAATTAATTCACTTAATTCTTGGTTTAAAGAAAAGGTACAACGAACGAATTTCTTTTGTGAAACTTCTAGATCCTTAACTCTTTTATCAGCTCCCGATATGAAATTTTCAACCAGTTTATCCTGATCTGAAAGCTCGTCAGTTTTCTTTTTTAAACCGCTAAGACCTGCCATAGTTATACTCCTAAAAACTCTTGAGCTATCCCTTCAATTTCTGCTTTTGCCTTAGGATCACTTGTTACTTCAAAAACAGATAAGCCATTTTCATCTGCATCATCATAAACATTTCGATTTGTCGTGATGTGGTCTAATGCTTTTATTCCGAACGATACACAGGCTTCTTTAGCATCTAAAATTCGCTGTACTTGTGACGGTAATGTTGGGCATTGTGTAATGATTGCTCTTGCATTCAAATCTGGATTCACTGCTCGTGCCAGTTTTAATACTTGTTCCATATGATCCAAAGTCTTTAGATCTCTACGTTTAGGCCTAAAAGGCAAGAGCATATGTGTTGCTATAGTCATAGCAGAACGTAATGCTTCCGAATCTTGTCCACCAGCATCAATGATAATATCTTCATATCTTTTTGATAAATCTTTTAAAACTTGACGAATATTGCCTGAAGCTTGTACAGATGGAATATTTTTTAAATCCTCATTCTCATCACGTTCTTTAATCCAGTCAGTTGTTGTGCCTTGAGGATCTGCATCTAGAAGCAGAACATCTCTATTCTTTTCTTGTAAATAAACTGCTAAGTTTTGGGCAAGGCAGCTTTTACCAGCTCCGCCTTTTTCACCACCTACTAAAATAATCATAAGTTATGTAAGTTACGTAATTTTGTTGAAAATAATGTACAAGTTTCAATCTCATGAATCAACTATTGTGAAAAATAAAGTTAAAAAAAAAGTTATCCACAAGTAATGTTCTTTTTTAATTTTATATATATTTTTAAATTTATATTTATAGAACCTCTGAATGCCTTATGAAGTCTAGTTTTCAGAGGTTTTATATGGACGTTTTCCTGACAATAAGTGGACACTTTCCTTTATTTAAATGGACGTTTTCCTGACAATAAATGGACGTTTTCCTTTATTTAAATGGACGTTTTCCTTTATTTAAATGGACGTTTTCCTGGCATAAATAGATCTTCCATTAATGGACATTAAGTGTTAATGTCTATTAATGGAATTTATTTCTTTAATCACAATATGGCAAATCTAATTTATAAAGACAATAACTTGATTGAAGCATCTTATGCATTGACTCTGTCTGAACAACGCTTAATTTTAGTTGCAATTATTGCAGCTAGGGAAATTGAAAAAGAGCTTACATCGGATACATTGCTAACAATACATGCGTCTGAATACATGAAGCACTTTAATTTGGGTCGTCAAGCGGCCTATGAGGCTCTTCAGGGAGCGTGTGATAACTTATTTGAACGTAGACTCACCTATAAGGCCATAGATCCTGTTACAGGTAAGCCAGCGGTCTACAAAAGCCGTTGGGTATCAAAAGTTGGCTATGTTAAAGAAGCTGCATGTGCTCAACTAATTTTTGCTCCTGATATTTTACAGCTTTTTGTAAAACTTGAAGAAAAGTTTACTCGTTATGAATTAAAGCAAATTTCTCAATTATCTAGTGTATACGCTATACGGCTGTATGAACTTTTGATTAGATGGCGTAGCAAAGGCAAGCTATATATTAGTATGGTTGAATTGCGTGATAAGTTAGGTCTACTTGAAAATGAATATAAAACCATGGGAGATTTCAAAAAGCGTGTATTGACGGTTGCCATAGATCAAATTAATAAACTTACTGATATCGACGTAAGTTATGAGCAGAAAAAAGAAGGGAGAACAATTACACATATCGAATTTTCTTTTAATCAAAAAGCTTCCTTAATTGTTAGTGATAACGTACTGGAACCGACATATCAGCTGACACCAAAACAATCTATATTTTTCGCTCAAAAATTGTGTGACCTTATCAAATATCCCGAATTCGGGGGGAAATATGCCAATGTAGGCGAAGAGATCGAAGCGTTTAAAGAAAGGATTTCACTTGAACTCCTCGACCCTGAAAAGGTAAAAAAGTATTATTCTGATTTGTTAAAAGTGGGCTATAAAGAAAAATATAAATCAGAAAAGTTATCATAACCTGAATAATAGAAATTTTTATTTTGAACACTACAAACCTATAGGAAAAATTTAGTCTGCCCTGGTAACCCTAGTTTTATAAACTGAAAATTATATGTTCCACTAGTACGAAGAACTGATCTGGATTAATTAACGAGGAAGATGAAATTATAAAGTTACATAACTTACGCAATCCTGAGGAGAGTGATGCGATGGAAACCTCTCCCGGTAATGCTTGTCAGGGATTTGTCCATATATGGAAGCGCAGCACTAAAATTACAGGTTCCACTAGTACGAAGAACTGATCTGGATTAATTAGCGAGGAAGATGAAATTATAAAGTTACATAACTTACATAACTTACGCAATCCTGAGGAGAGTGATGCGATGGAAACCTCTCCCGGTAATGCTTGTCAGGGATTTGTCCATATATGGAAGCGCAGCACTAAAATTACAGGTTCCACTAGTACGAAGAACTGATCTGGATTAATTAGCGAGGAAGATGAAATTATAAAGTTACATAACTTATGTGACTTACACAACTTACGCAATCCTGAGGAGAGTGATGCGATGGAAACCTCTCCCGGTAATGCTTGTCAGGGATTTGTCCATATATGGAAGCGCAGCACTAAAATTACAGGTTCCACTAGTACGAAGAACTGATCTGGATTAATTAGCCAGGAAGATGAAATTATAAAGTTACATAACTTATGTGACTTACACAACTTACGAGTTTATGTAATCCTGATGAGAGTGATGCGATGGAAACCTCCCGGTAATGCTTGTCAGGGATTTGTCCATATATGGAAGCGCAGCACTAAAATTACAGGTTCCACTAGTACGAAGAACTGATCTGGATTAATTAGCGAGGAAGATGAAATTATAAAGTTACATAACTTATGCAACTTACACAACTTACAAAACTTATGTAATCCTGATGAGAGTGATGCGATGGAAACCTCCCAGTAATGCTTCTCAGGGATTTGTCCATATATGGAAGTGCAGCACTAAAATTACAGGTTCCACTAGTACGAAGAACTGATCTGGATTAATTAGCCAGGAAGATGAAATTATAAAGTTACATAACTTACATAACTTACGCAATCCTGAGGAGAGTGATGCGATGGAAACCTCTCCCGGTAATGCTTGTCAGGGATTTGTCCATATATGGAAGCGCAGCACTGAAAATTACAGGTTCCACTAGTACGAAGAACTGATCTGGATTGATTTGCCAGGAAGATGAAATTATAAAGTTACATAACTTATGAACTTATGAACTTATGACTAGGTCTTAATTGAGAAGGGCTTTGTTGCACAAACCTAGCATCAAAAGCTTATTCAGCAATATAATTTCAAAATGAATAAGCCTGCCTCTAAAATCTACCGTACAACCAATTGGTCATCCTATAACCGAGCCTTAATTAACCGAGGTAATATTTCCATTTGGTTTGATCCAAAGACTCAGTGGTATGCACAATCACAAGGCAAGCAAGGTCGAAATCAGACCTACTCCGATACAGCGTTTCAATGCTGCTTAATGATCAAATTACTATTCCGACTCTCTTTACGTATGGTCACAGGTTTTGTTCAAAGTCTGATTAAACTCTCTGGATTAGATTGGACAGCTCCGGATTATTCCACCCTTTGTCGTAGACAAAAGCATATTGATATTGCGATTAGCTATCAAAAAAGTAGTGATGGACTGCATCTACTCGTAGACTCTACTGGTTTGAAGTTTCTTGGTGAAGGTGAATGGAAATGCAAGAAACATGGGGCTGAATATCGTCGCCAATGGCGTAAGCTTCACATTGCTATGGATGCTAAAACCCTGCAAATACGTTCAGTACAACTCACCACAAATAATGTCAGTGATTCTCAAGTACTCGAAGATTTACTTGCTCAAATTCCCTTGGATGAACCAATTGATTCTGTTTATACAGATGGTGCTTATGACACAAAGCCCTTTTGATATGTGGATTACGAAACATCTTCAAAGTGTACGGTTCTGCCGTTATGCAGATGATGGCGTAATTCATTGTCGGAGTTTATCTCAAGCCAAACTTGTTTTACAAAAGATCGATGCACGAATTCGTGAATGTGGTCTCGAATTGCATCCAGACAAGACAAAGATTGTTTATTGCCAAGATATTAATCGTCGTAAAGCATATCCCGATGTTCAATTTACTTTTCTCGGGTACACGTTTAGGCCCCGTAAGGCTGTGGACAAGTATAAAAGAGTTTATGTAAATTTCTCTCCTGCAGTCAGTCGTGATGCACTTAAAGCAATGCGACAGACTATTCGGAAATGGCATCTACATCTGATGTGTAATCGCGAATTAAGTGATTTATCTGCAATATTCAATCCAATTCTTCAAGGTTGGCAGCAATACTATGGTCGATTCCATGGTTCAGCAATGTCAGCGATCTGGCAACACATGAATGCTTATCTTATACGCTGGATGAGGCGTAAGTATAAAAACTTGGCCCGTCATAAAAGACGGGCTAGATATGCCTTAGGGCGACTTGCGCGTGATTTTCCAAATGCCTTTGTGCACTGGAAAATGGGATGTTTACCATCGGTTGGATAATGGGAGCCGGATGAGCTGAGAGGTTCATGTCCGGTTCTGCGAGGGGCTAAGGGTGAAATTCCCTTGGTCTACTCACCCTTATCTCCCGTCATGGACCTGTTTAACGGTGAAATCATTGCATTTCAAATGGAACGTAGACCAGTATTTGGACTGGTCAAAGATATGCTTAAAGAAGCTATAGAGACACTCAATATAAATGAGAAGCCAATGATCCATTCTGATCAAGGTTGGCAATATCAAATAAGATTTTACCAGAAACAATTAGCAGAACGAGGGCTCACCCAAAGTATGTCACGTAAGGGGAATTGTTTAGATAATGCTGCTATGGAGATTTCTTTGGAATACTTAAATCTGAATGTTTCTATGGAGAAGAATTTAAATCAGTTGATGAATTGGAGCAAAAAGTGAAAGAATATATTCACTATTATAACCATGAGCGAATCAAGGTTAAATTAAAAGGACTGACCCCTGTAGAATACAGAAATCAGTTCTTCGAAATTGCCTAACTTACTGTCTAACTTTTGGGGGGCAGATCAGGATGCCGGGGTTTTTATTTTCTAGACTTCTTAAATCAGAGTTGGGTGTGCATCCAGGATACGAATTAAAGTCGCTGCACAGCCAGTCGGATAGTAACGGCCTTGTTCCCAGTTAAATAAAAATAATTAGGATAGAAATATCTAGATTTTTTATTAATTTAGGATATATTTCTTAATGTTGACTTATTGAAACGCTGCCAAACTCTGGCAAACATCTCAATGAGGCTTCCCGAGTAGTGCACATCACACCGATATCAGCAGGGAACTTGACACGATGGACGTCCTTCATCGAGTTATTAGTGAACAGCGGTGAGGTTGATATGCGTATAACACTCGCTCCTCTTGCTACCAGCTTTAAAGAGGAATCCAAACAAAATATGGAGGCAGCCCAGGTGAAGGTTGATAATAAGCAACGCAGCAGGATCACGTTTCAAGAAGTATTTACAGTGACCATGTATATCTGCACTTTTATTGTGTTATTGACTAGCATAATGGATATCAGCGCATGGATTACATTTCTTGTTACAATTTCATGCTTGACAAAAGATCATATAACATGCTATAATAAATTAGCTTTTGATCCAAACTACTCAGGTTTTTGTAGTCATATTGAAACGCTGCCAAACTCTGGCAAACATCTCAATGAGGCTTCCCGAGTAGTGCACATCACACCGATATCAGCAGGGAACTTGACACGATGGACGTCCTTCATCGAAAAATTAGTGAACAGCGGTGAGGTTGATATGCGTATAACACAGACTTTCAGCCTGTATGGGTAGCCTTGTAAAGCATACAGTGAAGAGAGCATGGATTTTCAGCAGTTCTTTAAAGAACACTTTTTTAAAAAATTTAGAGCTTTATTTAATAAACAACCTAAATATTTATTAGATATAAAATATTATCCTGAATATCTTTCCTTCAATGAATTTGATTCCAAAAAAGAGCAAATTTTATCAAGCCTTTTACTAGATTTTTCTTGTCGAAAATATCTTCCTCAAGCTTTACATCCTGTATTGATACCTAAACCAGATGGTTCATTACGTCTGATATGTATTCCATCTATCCAAGATCGATTAGTACAACAAATAACTTTAGAATATATAAGAGAAAAATACCCGGACAAATATAAGTTAGCGACTGATTATGATTTCTCATCTAAGAAAGAAGAGGGCGGCGCTATTAGAGCAAGATGTGTAGCTTTAGACTTTAGAAATCAATATTCGCATGTATTAAAGACTGATATATCTGCATTTTTTGATAATTTAGATAGAAAAATAATTAAAAAAAATATTGATATTCAAATAGGTATAAAAGAAATTGACTTTATTCTAGAAAAAATTATAAACATTGATATTAAACTGCCGCCACCGTATTCAGTTGAAGCTAAAGAATTTGAGTTTTTAAAATCCAAAAGAGGAAAAGGAATTAGGCAAGGTATGCCCATGTCCTCATTCTTTGCATCTCTTTATTTATATAACTTTGACAAATTTATGAATGTACAAAATATAAAATATGTCAGATATGCTGATGATTTAATTGTATTTTGCTCATCATATGGACAAGCTAAACAAAATTTATTACTAATAAAAGATGAACTTAAAAAAATTAATCTTGCTGTTCCAGACCTGGAAGAGCGCACTAAAACGAACATAGTTAAAAATAAACCTATTGATTTTTTAGGGTTAGAGTTTAGGTATACAGGAAAGTGTTTTAGATCGTTTATACCTAATTCAACATTTGAAAGAGTTAGTACGAAATTATTAGCTTATGATTCTTTAAACAAAAATATAAAAAGGCAAAAAAATTTTCCTGATGTAATTCAAGATATTAATTACATTACAAACGGATATAAAGCAGCTTTCTCTGATGCCTGTAATATAAGTGAGTTAGATAAAGAAATTAGTGAAATCAAAACGAAAGTTTTCTCTAAATTGATGTCCTCTATAGGCATAGATATTAATACTTTAAGCGCTAGACAAAAAAGATTCTTTTTTAGTTTATAGAACTTTGCTTAACATAAAATCTCTTATGCGAAATTACATACATACCAACTTTAACCACATTGTGGACAGGTTGGATTTTAGAGATAAGAAAAACTTCTAAGGCATTTGCTAAATAAGCCGTATCACGTTCAAAGCCTATTGTAATGATGGATCCAGCATCTTTCAGTCTTGGATCTATCGCAATATATTCAGTTTTATCTTCATTCCATCGGCAATATTTCATTACCCTGGCGCTTAAGCCATTACCACGATAACGGCCAGCACCTCTAGAAGTCCCAACACCGATATAAGTCACTAAATCTCCTTTGATAAACGCATATACACCTTGTTTATCGTAATTAGGAATTTTTCCAAAATTAAAATGTACTGGTGACCATTCAGGAGGCTTTCCTAATAGATCTACATTCCAGTGATGTTCATGCCTGGAAGCAGTACCAACAACAACATCCGGCCAAAGCCAAGCAATACCAGACTCTATACCTGCCCTATCAAGTCATTAAAAAATGTGTGGATGAGATCAAAGCAGAACAATAGATGAAACTCAGACAAGAACAACAGCTCAAAGCACAGCAACAAGCTCCTAAAATGAAATCTCGTGGCATGAGTCGCTAAACAGAGCGAGTGTCTACGAGCGAACTGAGAAAATTTGCTCATCCCTTTCCCTGATTACAAGCTCCCTATCCATCAATCACCTGCATGGCAGAGCATCCCGCATGGGTGCGAACTTTCCAAGTTTGATTCCTAAACCGAGCGTAGCGAGAAAAAAAAGCTGATGAGCGAAGCGAATTCCGAGTTGCTTTTGATCTTGCTTTTGCTTTTTCTTAAATTCACGAAAATATGAACCAAAAATTGCCCCGACGAATCGAGCGAAAGCGAGATTCAATAAAGTTTGAGCGAAGCGAAAACCAAGGGCAATTTTTCATGAAATATGCTTTTAATTATTTTTAAGCTTTTAAATGCTTTTAGGTGTACGAGAGTAAAAAATTATCACATTGGCTTACTCTCAAGCCTTTGATTTTATGTGAAAGCATATAAACTGAAAAAACAATAAATGTTCATACTGGAACTTTAGATATGAATCCATGAAACATTTATGAGTAATAAAGTTTCATACTAGCTTATGACCCTTACACGTTTGCCATAGGTACGCCTACCTGTACCAGAACAAACTGGACACCATGAGTTATTGTGAAATAAGTTTTGAAAAGTAGGATTCCATTTATGCTTCTTTTCACATTGCACATCAAGCTTCTGACGTACATTGATGTATTCTGTAGAAAATAAAACACCGCCTTTACTTTCTATAAATTCCTTAACAAATTCATAGGTATGCGCAACATCTCTATTGCTACATTCATTACACCAAGATTTTTTATGTATATGAACGGCAGGAGTGGCATAAAATTCATGGCCTTTTTCACATCTATATAGGAGTTTAACAGTCCTACCTAGATATTCTTTTGAAAGACATTCTCCTTTATGCTGTTTCGCATAGTTTTGACACCATTCAAGATTGTATTTAGGTAAGGCCATAGATAAATCCTTTGAGCAATCTAGTATGAGAATTTATTGCTCAGTATGATACTTTAATACTTAGTATGAAACTTTTTTACTGCCCCACATAGGCTTTTTGATGTGGAAAGGTGCAGGCACAACTGGCTTAGACTTTGCAAGCTTTACTAAATCCTTTTTAGGCATTATTGGTGTAGGTGCGGCTTTATAATTCGCAATAAAATTTAGTCTGCCTAAAGCATTTGTGTTTCCCGCAATCGCTATTTTATTGGTTGCTTGCTTGTTCCCCGCATTAAATTATTATGCTCTTGAAGCATCTGAAAAGTCATTTAACCAAACAACCAATTTTTTAAGTCAGCCAGTACATAAGTTTTCAGCAAATAAAATAACTGTACTTTGGGGCATGTGGTACATGAAAGCCCTATATTTAGCCATAGCAGGTTTAATTGGCTTTGGCATAGCTAAAGCTTTATATCCTGAAGTGATTTAAAAAAATTGGATATTTTTATTTAGAAATTACATTGTATGTTTACAACATAAATTGAGATATATAAAGATGACCCATTGAAATGGGATTAAAAAAAATACTTTATTTTTAATATTATAATTATATGTAGTTCAACTAATGGTGTGATAGGTTTTAGTTATAAACTTATTCATTCAGGAATTATATTGCTGAATGAATAAGTCTAATTGATTTATTTATGCAACCCAACTATTCATTTGATTCATTTGATTCATTATTTTTAACTTGTTTTTGTTTAGAATTTTCAACTTTAGAAGCTTTTAAATTCTTTTCAAGAAATAACAAGCCGCCATCTGCATAACTAAAACTTGCGATACTAAAGAATGCACTAATTAACAGTAATTTAGTACAAAATTTATTTTTGAATAGCATGTTTATTTACTCTCATTTAATACTTGTTAGATATTCTAACTTTAAAGAATTAACACCCAGAGGACTCATAAATTACATTCTTGTAATTTTAAAATGTCTCAGGATGGTGTTTAAAGTGCGTGTGATAAATAGAAGTGTAATACAGGAAAATGGTAAGGTTTATCAGCCTAGTCATCTGTCCATTATGTAGAAAGAGCAGCACTTTAATGTTTATGCTGTTCCAATGTATTACATTCCTTACTTTCTATTTGTAACGTAATTTCAGTAATATTATGATTATGTTTTAGAACTTCTAAGGCCTTTTGATAGAGTTGATCTGTATTGCTATTCGGAGCAACCAAATGAGCAGTTAAATGAATATTTTTTGAGGATATAGCCCAGACTTTCAACTGATGAATCCCTTCAACGCCCTCTAGCTTCAATAAATCATTTCTTAACGACTCAATATCAATCTCATCAGGAACTCCTTCAAGCAGAATATTAATACTTTGTTTTAATAAAATCCAAGTTCGAGGTAAGACCCAGAAGCCAATTAACACAGCGATTACGGTATCAACCCACATCCACTGGGTAAAATAAATAACTATTCCTCCGATAATCACGCCTATCGATCCTAGAGCATCACTAAGAACTTCTAAATATGCACCTTTTATATTTAGACTTCCTTCAGCACTAGCAGAAAGGATTTTCATTGAAATCAAATTTACGACCAAACCAATGACCGCGACAATCATCATTTCAACACTTTGAATTTCAGCAGGGTTCGTAAAACGTTGATAAGCTTCATATACAATATATATTGCTACCACAAAAAGCATCACCGCATTAAACAGAGCCGCTAAAATTTCAAATCGCTGATAGCCAAAAGTTCTTTTATCATCTGCGGCTTTTTTACCAATTTTGATAGCGGCAAGAGCAATAGCTAAAGCGGCTACATCAGTAAACATATGAGCTGCATCAGATAACAAAGCCAAACTTTGGGTAATAAAAGCAGCGACAACTTCTACTATTAAAAAAGTAGTCGTTAAACCTAAGGCAACCATTAACTTCTTACTATTTTCTTCAGTAACAACCGCATGGCTATGATCATGATGTTCTGACATAAAATATTTTCCTTATTCTATTTATGATGAGCAGAGATATTGGATAACAGCCAATATCTCTGCTGTAAATCGACTAATCTATTGGATTAAGAAACTTTCTTTTCATTCATCCAGCGGTACAGTACGGGCAATAAAACCAATGTAAGCAGGGTAGAGGAGATAATTCCTCCAATAACCACTGTTGCTAAAGGTCTCTGTACTTCTGCCCCAGTTCCGGTTGCCAAAGCCATCGGGACAAACCCAAGGGACGCCACACAAGCGGTCATCAGCACAGGTCTAAGACGCAAAATTGCACCCTGCCACGTTGCATAATAAAGGTCATATTGTTGTCGCAACTCTTTGATAAAGGTGAGCATGACTAAGCCATTCAGTACAGCCACCCCCGATAGTGCAATGAAGCCAACCCCTGCTGACATGGATAATGGAATGTCACGCAACCACAACGCGATTAAGCCTCCACATAAGGCAAACGGTACACCACTAAAGACCAGTAAGCTTTCTTTGATATTATGGAATACAGCCATCAATAAAATAAAGATCGTCAACAATGCGAGCGGAACCACCAATTGCATACGCGCTTTTGCAGACATCAGATTTTGAAATTGACCGCCATAATCTATCCAATAACCGCTTGGTAATTCCTGTTTGGATAACGTGCTCTGAAGCTCTGTTACGAATGAGCCTAAATCACGTCCTTCTACATTTGCAGTAATAACCACTCGACGTTTACCATTTTCACGGCTGACCTGATTAATACCCAGGATATTTTCAACGCGTGCCACATCTTGCAGTTGGACTAAACCACCATTCGGCAATTGAATAGGAAGTACCGCTAACTGTTCAGGACTACGCTGGGATTCATCTAGACGGATGACAAAATCAAAACGCTTGTCTCCCTGTAAAATTGTTCCAACATTCTGGCCACCGACACTTGTAGCTACCAGATCCTGAATTGCTCTTCCCGACAAGCCATATTGTGCAGCTCTGGACTTATCCACCTCTACATTCAACAAGGGTAAGCCACTGGTCTGTTCTACATTAACGGCTGTCGCGCCTGAAATTGAGTTAATTTTTTGAGAAATTTTATTCGCTTCGCGATTTAGAATCTCCATGTCATCACCAAATAATTTGACACCCACATCACTTCGCACCCCTGAAATTAACTCGTTAAAGCGCAGTTCAATGGGTTGCGAGAACTCACTGTTATTTCCCGGCAATGTCGCTAAGAAAGTAATCATTCTTTGGCGAAGCTCATCAATCGTTTGTTTTGGATCAGGCCATTCATCATGAGGTTTTAACAGTACCACGCCATCTGAAATGTTGGGTGGCATAACATCTGTGGCCACTTCTGCTGTACCGGTACGAGCAAAGATCGCTTTAATTTCAGGAAATTCTTTCAACAGTAACTTTTCAGTATTTTCCTGCATTCTCAGTGACTGTTCTAACCCTGTACTTGGGGAACGCATTTGCTGAACAGCAAAATCACCTTCACCCAGTTGAGGTGCAAACTCGCTACCTGTTTGAGTGGCTAGCACGCCCGTAAGCACTAAAATACAGGCAGCCACAATAGTCACAAATAAACGAAGCTCATAGGCTTTATCTAAAAGCAGTTCATATTTGGTTTTAAGCCAATGCATCCAGCGACTTTCGGTTTCCTTGACTTCTCCAGTGACAAATAGGGCAACTGCGGCTGGCACAAAAGTGACAGATAAAATCATGGCCCCAATTAAAGCCAGTACAACAGTCATTGCCATAGGATGGAAAAGTTTGGCTTCTACACCCGTCAGGGTAAAGATAGGTAGATAAACCACCAAAATAATTAACTGTCCAAAAATCAGAGGACGACGCGCCTGTTTTGCAGCCAAGAAGACTTCTTTAAATCTTTCAGAACGGCTAAGTAAACCACCTTTCAGCTTCTGAGCTTCTGCTAGCCGACGGATACAGTTTTCTACAATAACCACTGCACCATCAATAATAATACCGAAGTCCAGTGCCCCTAAACTCATCAGATTTGCACTAATCTTCTGCTCTGCCATTCCCGTCAAGGTAAACAGCATTGACAGTGGAATAACGCAAGCCGTGATCAGCGCAGCACGGAAATTACCTAGAAAGAGAAATAAAATAACAATGACGAGGATTGCACCCTCAATCAAATTTTTCTGAACGGTTTTGATCGCCCGATCAACCAAATGCGTACGGTCATACACAGTCTCAATCACCACACCTTTAGGTAGCGATTGCTGGATCGATTGCACCTTTTCATCAATGGCTTGAGCAACGGTACGGCTATTTTCTCCCATCATCATCATGGCAATACCCAATACAGTTTCTTCACCATTATAGGTTGCAGCCCCTGTTCTTAAGTCATGACCAATTGAGACATTGGCGACATCTGCCACCCGAATCGGATAGCCGTTTTTATTGGCAATACTGATGTTCTGGATATCTTCAATCGTGTTTAAAGTGCCGGGAACACGAACCGTTAGCTGTTGTCCATTTTTCTCAATATAGCCAGCACCACGGTTTTCATTATTCTCTGTTAAGGCAGTTTGTAAATCAGACAAAGGAATTTGCAATTGTTGCAATCGGTTCAGATCAGGGGCAACCACATAGGTTTTATTAAAGCCACCGATACTGTTGATCTCAGCAACGCCTTTTACGCGCTGTAATTGCGGTCTTACAATCCAATCCTGAATTTCACGTAAATCCATCGCCGAATAAGGGGTTCCATCCGGCTTTTTAGCATTTGGTTCGGCTTTAATCACCCATTGATAGATTTCACCTAAACCTGTCGAAATAGGCGACATGTTAGGTTGCACATCTTCAGGCATTTCTCCCATTGCTTCTTGCAAGCGCTGGTTGATAAGCTGTCTGGCCCAGTAAATATCCGTGCCATCTTCAAAAATGATGGTCACTTGCGATAAGCCGTAGCGTGAAATCGAACGGGTTTGTTCCATTTTCGGCATGCCTGACATGGCATTCTCGATTGGATATGTAATCCGCTGTTCCATTTCTAAAGCCGTAAAACCATTGGCTGAAGTGTTAATCTGCACCTGAGTATTGGTAATATCTGGTACAGCATCAATCGGTAACTTTTGATAACTATAAATACCAATAGCAATCCAAGCCGCAATAAACAGCATGACCCAGATTGCGTTATGGATAGAAAACTGGATCAGTCGATCAAACAGTCCTTCAGGTTTTACCGATTCGTGGTCTGGAATTTGAGGAGTTTCAGTGCTCATGTGAAGCCTCTCCTTTTTCCAGCTCGGATTTCAGTAAAAAACTGCCTTGAGCGGCATATTTTTGTCCCTGACTAAGCCCACTCACCACTTCAATCCATTGGCTCTCCCCAGATGATTGCCCTAATTTCACAGGTTGCGGACTGAATTCAACTTTTTGTCCATGCTGAGTGGCGACAAAAACCACATCTTTTCCATCGACATTCTGAACTGCGGACTTAAGTACCCGTAATGCGGTACTTTCACTCCGTTGTTGCAACTGTACGTTCACCATCAAGTTTGGACGTAATTCGGTTGCATTCGATTCAACTTTTGCTCGCACCTGAAGACGACCTGTTTGAATATCCGCTTCAGTATTTAAAGTCTGAATAACTGCCCTGTAGACCTTTTCCGTTTGCAAGGATTTAAATTCGATCTTTTGATTCGGGGCTAAGCCCATAATTTCAGAATTTGGAACAATAAACTCAAGCCAGAGTTGATCTAACCGGTCTATCGTAAAGAGTTGATCGGCTAACTGAACATTTTCCCCGAGAACCAAATCCTTTTTACTGATCACGCCAGAAATGGGAGCTTTCAAAATATAGCGTCCGTTACTGGCATTCACTGCACCAAATGCGCTTAAACGTGATTGGGCCGCTTGAACCTGAATTTGTGCCCGTTTATAACTGTTATAAGCCCGTTGATAGTCCTGTTTTGCTGAGATACCCTGTGACCACAATTGACGCTCACGCTCAAAGTCTTGTTTCGCCAGTTCCAGATTGGTTTGTTCAATTTTAAGATTGGCCTGCTGATCAACTAGATCAGGAACAAGCAATGTAGCCAAAGGCTGCCCTTTCTGAACTTTTTGGCCGAGTTCTACATAAACATTTTCTACATGACCGCTAAAACTCGGTGAGACATGCGCTTGCTGATCCGTATTCACATTCAGTTTGGCAGGATAAGAACTTAATTTAACCACCGGACCTTGATCGACCGCTGATAACTGTATGCCCTGTTCCACCAGTTGCTTGGCCGTCAGGCTCACGCCTTCTGCATGCTCTTCGGTTTCACCGCCATGTTCTTCACTTCCATGTTCCTCTGCGCCTTCTTCCTCTGCATGTTCATCTGATGTTTCAGATTTATTCTTACCCGACAAGATCAAGAAAATACTGAGGAGTACGGTTGCGCCGATGACAAAACCAATCAGTAGAGGTTGAGAGATTTTTCCGCTCTGTTTTTTTAAGCTGTTTTTAAGATCGAACATGTTAATTTCCCCCACCAATGACAGGCATGGCCTGTATGTCTTGCCATAAGTTTTGATTGATTTGTGCAATAGCATCTTTCGACATGACTTCACTTGGGCTAATGCCTAAGCTCAAACTTTCTGCTTCAATGGCCTTTTGCCAGCCATCCCGTAACAACTGGACTTTACGCAGACGGATGTCTTGTAATTGAAGCGTGGCTTGCTGAACATCGGTTAAAGCAAACTTGCCTGCCAAGAAACCTTGTAGCGTCTTACTTTGAACTTGAGTCGCCAAAGGAATTTGAGTCTCGTCAACGACTTTGAATTGCAGCTCTAAACCCTGCAACTCGGTTAAAATTGTGCCTATTTGCAGCGCATTTTGCTTCAGATAAAACTCTTTCTGACGCTCTAATAAGTTCATTTTTTCTTGCGCGATTTTTATGCCATTTTGCTGACGATCGAAAATATTAAGCGGTACACTGACTCCGACTACTAATTGATTTTGTGTGGAGTTTTCCAAGGATTGGGTGCGGTTGACACCTAGGTTTAAAGTGGGGTTAGGACGTGCCTTTGCCCTTAGTTGATCAACCGTTGCTTGAGACTCTAATACCAGTAAAGCTCGATATTTCTCAACGTAGTTTTCCGCTAAATATTCTTGAACCTGTTCATGAGTCGATTTTGGCCAGAGCTTTTGTGAAGAGAGGTTTACCTGCAATGACTTATCAGAGGTTCCCCATAAATTTGATAATTGTTGGGTGGCCACTTGTACCTGTAAGTCTGCCTGTCTAAAAAGACGGATATTTTCAGCATGGCTTAAACGTGCGCGATTTACATCTACTTGGGCAATACTGCCTGCATTAAAGCGCTTTTCGATTGCTTGAAGGTTTTCTTGGCTCACCCGAAGTTGTTCATTGACAATGTTTTTTTCAAGTTCAGCAATGGCCAGTTGTGACCATACATATTTCACTGCAAGCTCAATTTGTGCTTGATAAATCTTCTGTTTCAGCGCTGTTTTATCTGTAGAGAGACTGGCTAATTTTTGGTTTGCTCTTCGCTCACCAAAAATATCCAAAGGTTGTGATATACCGATGGCAAGCTCTTTTTCATTATTTGAACCAAATCCCGTTTGTTCAACTGACAGTTCAGGATTTTTAAACAGCTTACTTTGCTGAAGATTCGTGGCATTAATACTATTTTGCGTTTCCCAGAAATTTTGGGACGCTTGATATTGGTTAACCTGCTCAATAGCTTGCTGCAGCGTTAAATCTTGAGTACTGGCGACTACGGAAGTACTGAAGCTGATCATTGCAGATAGCAAGATACCGCTACCTAAGGCTGACCAGGATAAATTCAGGATGGAGGTATCCTGATGTAATTTGTTTTTTGACATGAAAATGCCCCACGCATAATGAAATTAGGAGTGGTGGGCTTTTATAAGACTACCCCACCAATAGTAGGGGCAAATCGGGAGGCGGGGTTAATTGATCCAGATAAGGGGGTTTATAAAAAGTTATTCCCAAATAAGTTGGGGTAATGCCGGTCTCAAAATTAGCTTTAAGCTTCAGATCATCGGGTGGGTCAATCTGAATCACGATTGTATTTGAGAAATGACTGCACTTTTCGTTAAAACAAACCTTCTGACAATAGTCATAGATTTCTTTATAGTTTTCTAGGGAATAAAGTGCTTGACGAGGACTATCACTCTTTTCGTCTAAATCGATTGGATTAGAGAGTATTGAATTGGGTATGTTTGGCATTTCATGCAGACAAGCAGCCTCTGCCACACTCCAAATATTCTGGAATGTGAATAAGAGTACCAATATCTGGATTAGAAATGTTTTTCTCTTCATACACAAATCTGTATTTAAAACACCAATCGGAAGCTAACCAAAGCTATCTAAGATCTGATCACAAAATTTAAGTCACCTTAATCTTTTTGCAGCCTTAAGTAAAGATATACAGAGTTTTTGAAAAAGCATAGGTCTAGATAATCAAGCTAGATTTTTTAGAACTCCACATTGGTCAATTGTACATAAACCATCACAAGTACCTCTTAAATCAGATAATTGTTCAATAAGCTTTTGTTGCTTGATTATATTTTCTCTGATAGCACTGACATGTAAGTCAATTAATTCATTCACATCTGAACAATTTTTCTTGGGATTATCTTTATAGGTGAGTAATTGACGAATTTCATTCAAACTCATATTTAAAGTTCGGCAATTCAAAATAAACTTAATTCGCTCAACATAGCCTATATCGTAAAGGCGGTAATTTCCTTCCGTTCTTTCGGGTTCCGGAATTAAACCTTCCTTTTCATAAAACCTAATTGTTAATACTGAACATGAGGTTTTTTTAGAGAGTTCACCAATTTTTAAATGCATTGAGTTGGTATTTCCAAAAAATCTTGACTCTATAGTAACTATAGGGATTCTAATATTCAAAGTTTATAAATTTTTTTAATGGGTATAATTATGAGTGGTTGTGGATGTAGTAAAGAAACACCATGCAAAGATAAGAAATCTCAACAAGAAAATCATCCATCAATTGCAGAAGCAAACAATTCAAAGAATTGTAATAATACGCTTAGCTGTTGTGGTGAAGAGGAAGAAGAAAAATCTTCATCTCCTTGCTGTAACACTTCAAACAGTTGTGAAGATACCGCTCAATCCTGTTGTGGTTCTGATCCCAAAGAAAATTTAAGCACTGAAGACGTTTTAAAAAATTCGCACTACATGAGTGAATACTTAGTTCCCAAAATGGATTGTTCTGCGGAAGAACAGATGGTTCGTATGGCGCTATCTTCAATTGATGGTGTTCAAAAACTCATCTTTGATTTACCTAACCGGTCTTTAAAGGTTCTACATAATCAAAAAGATGAAAATATAACTACCAAACTTGAAGCTTTGGGTTTTGGTGCAAAGCTTGTGAAGACTGAAACTTATATAAGCAATCAACAAGCTAAGCAAACAAGTACCTACACCATTCCTAAAATGGATTGCTCTGCTGAAGAGCAAATGGTCCGTATGGCTCTTGCAGATATTGAAGCAGTTAAAGGTCTTACTTTTGATCTTCCCAATCGAAAACTGAAAGTCTTCCATAATGAAGGGAGTCAGCAAATTACGGCCAAACTTGAAGGACTGGGTTTTGGGGCGAAACTTGATGAAACACAGCTTTCTTCAGGCGATGTACCTAATGAACCTGATCCTGTGAGACAAGCTAAAGTACTTAAACTGTTATTAGGCATTAATGCTCTACTTTTCTTTATAGAATTCATCAGCGGAATTATTGCTGCGTCTACAGGATTGATTGCTGATTCTCTAGATATGTTTGCCGATGCAGCCGTTTATGGTATTGCGCTATATGCCGTCGGAAAAGCTGCGAAATATCAAGTGAAAGCAGCCCATTTCGCAGGTTGGATTCAGTTATTACTTGCTGTCATCGTGATTATTGATGTCATTAGACGATTCATGTTTGGAAGCGAGCCAGAATCAACGCTCATGATTGTTATTGGCCTGCTCGCACTTATAGCTAACGTGACATGCTTATATCTTATTTCTGGTCATCGAGAAGATGGCGCACATATGAAAGCCAGTTGGATTTTCTCGGCGAATGACGTTGTCGTAAATATGGGCGTTATATTTGCCGGTGTACTCGTGGCGTGGACGGGATCAGCTTACCCAGACTTAATCATTGGCATCCTGGTTTCTTTATTCGTGCTTAATGGCGCTCGAAAGATTTTGGCTTTGAAGTAAGAGTATCGAAAATGAATCTATTTCAAGTTAAACAAAATCAGATCGTCAAAATTAGAGATCTCAAAAAAGGTAATCAATACAGTCATACCACTGATCCCGTATTGGAACGGCTCCAACTATTAGGTTTTAGAGAGGGTGAAACTCTACAAGTACTCGCTAAAGGTGTTTTTGGCGGAGATCCTGTTTTAGTTCAAATTGAAACTTCAAGATTCGCATTAAGAAAGAATGAAGCTGAAAGAATTTTTGTAGAGTTAGTATCCAATGAAGATTAAGAACATTGCATTAGTCGGTAATCCAAATTGTGGAAAAACCTCTTTATTTAATACGCTTACTGGTACGCGACAAAAAGTTGCCAACTATGCTGGGGTTACCGTAGAAAGAAAAGAAGGTTCTTTTAAATTACCTTCTGGTGATGCAATACGAGTATTGGACTTACCCGGAACTTACAGTTTAAAACCTGGTAGTTTAGATGAAGAAGTCACCAGGGCAGTTTGTTTGGGCGAGCTAAAAGGTGAAATTCTACCCGATATTTTTATATGCGTTGTAGATGCCACAAATTTAAGCTTACATTTGAGCTTGGTTCTCGAAGTTCGTGCTCTAAATCGCCCTATGATTCTTGTATTAAATATGATGGATGAGGTCAAAAAGCGTGGTATTTCCATTGATAAGGATAAACTGTCTCAACTGTTAGGTATCCCTGTAGTTGAAGCTGTCGCAGTTAAAACAAAAGGAATTCAAGATTTAATTAATCAATTAGATCAAAAAAATCTTTTTATTACTCCTTATCATTCTGAATTAAGTCATTTTGAACAGGTCAAACAAATCACCAAACAAGTTATTTTAAATAATGACAGTGGTGATAAAAGAACCGCATTTCTAGATAAAATTTTTCTACATCCTGTATTGGGTTTAGTAATCTTAACTTTAACCATGTTTGTGATGTTCCAGGCGGTATTTATATGGGCAACGCCTTTTATTGAATTCATTGAAAATTTTGTCGCATGGCTCAGTGATTTTATTGGACCACTAATCCAACATCCTCTATTAAAAAGCTTGGTTGTGGATGGGGTAATTGCTGGTGCAGGTAGCGTGCTTGCATATATGCCTCAGATTTTGATTTTATTCTTCTTCATTTTAATGCTTGAAGAGTCAGGCTATTTACCCCGAGCAGCATTTCTTTTAGATAAATTAATGTCTAAAGCCGGGCTTAGCGGCCGTTCATTTATTCCTCTGCTATCCAGTTTTGCTTGTGCGATTCCCGGAATTATGGCAACCAGAAGTATCAGCTCTGAACGGGACCGATTAGCAACAATTATGATTGCACCCTTGATGACCTGTTCAGCAAGATTGCCAGTATATGCTTTATTGATCGCGGCATTTATTCCGAACCAATTAATCTACGGCTGGTTAAGTCTGCAAGGATTAGTCCTTTTTGGTCTTTATATGTCGGGAATAGTCTCAGCGTTATTAGTTTCAGTGTTTCTGAAATTGGTTCGAAAAGATAAAACTGAAAGTATTTTTATTTTTGAACTTCCCACATACCGAATTCCAGATATTAGAAATATTGCATTAGGCTTATATGATAGGGCAACTATTTTCTTAAAACGAGTTGGTGGCATTATCGTCGCACTGTCTATCTTGTTATGGGTGCTAGTCACGTTCCCTCAACCACCAGATAATGCAAGCATGCCGGCCATTAACTATAGTTTAGCTGGTCAGTTAGGACATTTAATTCATCCTATATTTGCGCCTATTGGGTTTACATGGGAAATATGTATTGCACTCATTCCTGCTATGGCAGCAAGGGAAGTTGTAATTGCTGCTCTTGGGGTGATTTATGCGATGTCAGGTGATGAAGATACAGTAACTCAAAGTCTGTTAAGTCAAATTTCAGGCCCGGATGGATGGGGGTTAGCCACAGGTTTATCATTATTGGTATGGTTTATTTTTGCTCCCCATTGTCTTGCTACGTTAGCAACAATTAGACGAGAAACTGGCAGCTGGAAACAGCCCATCATTATGGCAACTTATTTGTTTGCATTAGCCTACATCTTTTCATTCATCACATATCAAGTTGCGAGTAAGTTTTAATTAGCAAATGAATAAAAGAGGGGGGAGCTAGCTCCCCCCCCTTTATTAAATTACTCGATGTAAGCGTGGGCTTCTGAATACTTTTATCTAACTATAACAACTACTTAAATGTTTAAATCTCTAGGTTTTGAATAGTCGAGGTATCAGACGAATATAGATTGGTAAAAAGCATAGTTCAACGATAGTCTGAGTCAAGATTACAGCAGGAATTATGGGCATACTTCCCGGAATTGCAAAAGCTAATGGAAGAATAACAAATGAATTTCTATATGATGCTGAAAAGGACACAGCACTAGCAGAGCCAGATTCTAATCGAAAAATACGAGCAATTATCCAACCCACGAATGGAGCAATAATGGCAAAAGAAATATAAATTGGTAAAGCTTGAAGAGCTGCACTTTTTGCAAGCCCAATTTGAGGCATAACTGATGCTAGGACGATAAACAAAACTAGGGCTGTGGCAGGTACAGGAAATAAGTTTAGGCTTTCAGCCACTTTTTCTGCTTGTTCATTTCTATTCCCAATGAACTGAACTATAGCTGCCATTGCTAAGGGGGCACTGTTGCAAATAGAGATTTGAGTCGATGAAGTTCCTTTTTAAAAGTGCTTAGAGACCGAAAACCCTGTTGATTAGACACACTTCACCTTGAGGCTGACCATAATAAAATGACGATGCTTGTCCTTTACGTAGTGCACGCATGACTTCAATACCTTTGATTGTGGCATAAGCCGTCTTCATAGATTTGAATCCTAATGTGGCCCTGATGATCCGCTTTAACTTACCATGATCACATTCAATGACATTATTTTTATACTTAATCTGCCTGTGCTCAATATCTACTGGACATTTTCCTTCTCGCTTTAACCGTGATAAAGCATGGCCATAGGTCGCTGCTTTATCTGTATTGATGACCCGTGGAATTTTCCATTTTTTCACCGTATTGAAGATTTTTCCTAAAAAACAATAGGCTGATTTACTGTTCCGTCTAGCGGAAAGGTAAAAGTCAATCGTATGACCACGTTGATCAACTGCACGATACAGGTAAGTCCATCGCCCCTTCACTTTGATATAAGTCTCATCCATATGCCATGAATGTAAATCTGTAGGATTACGCCAATACCAGCGTAAGCGTTTTTCCATTTCTGGAGCATAACGCTGAACCCAACGATAAATTGTGGTGTGGTCAACATTCACACCCCGTTCAGCGAGCATTTCTTGAAGTTCACGATAGCTGATGCCATATTTACAATACCAACGAACAGCCCAAAGAATGATTTCACCTTGAAAGTGCCGACCATGGAAGGGATTCATCTGCTGTATCTCGAAATAAATAAGATATTTAGCTTATCATGTCAGCCTATTTGCAACAGTGCCTGAATACATGAGCAGCTAAATCACTCAAAGCCAGCATCTAAAACCATTTAACAAAATCTATGACTATTTTACTTTCCCTTACCTAATCGTCCTAGTGTATATCTTTTTTTTTGATTAGCTTATTCCTAAATCAAGTGACTTTAGGTAAGTATGATGAACGATATCCAATTTTCAGATTGCGCAAAGGCATGTATGAGCTGTTACCTTACCTGTGCCAGTTGTGCAAATGCCTGTCTAAAAGAAGAAAATCTGGAGATGATGCGAGAATGTATTCAGCGTTGTCTAGATTGTGCAGATATTTGTCAGCTCTGTGCTCGTATGCAGCAAAATGAATCTCCTTTTATGAAAGAAATTTGTGAGCTTTGTGCCAAGGCTTGTGAATACTGTGCAGATGAATGTAGCCAACATGAGCATCAACACTGCCAGCAATGTGCTGATGCTTGCCGTGAATGTGCCGTCGAATGTCGAAAAATGGTTGTCTGATAAATAAAAGAATTAGTTGAGTTTAGGATTTACTCAATGAATAGCCAACGTGTTAGTTGTTAGTGGGTCAAACCACTAACAACGGCACTGTTGCAAATAGGGATCTGAGTCGATGATTTTCCCTTCAAAAAAGCTTAGAGACCGAAAACTCTATTTACTAGCCAAACTTCTCCTAGAATATTACCGTTATAAAATAATGAAGCTTGTCCTTTGCGTAGAGCACGCATAACCTCAATTCCTTTAATTGTGGCATAAGCCGTTTTCATAGACTTGAATCCCAACGTAGCCTTGATGATCCGTTTGAGCTTGCCATGATCACATTCAATCACGTTATTCTTGTATTTAATCTGTCGATGGTCCAGGTCTTCAGGACACTTTCCTTCCTGTTTTAGTCGCGACAAAGCACGGCCATAGGTATGAGCCTTATCAGTGTTTATGACTCGTGGAATCTGCCATTTTTTGACATGATTCAAAATTTTACCAAGAAAACAATAAGCTGAATGGGTATTTCGTCTAGCAGAAAGATAGAAATCAAGAGTATGGCCACGTTGGTCAACTGCACGGTATAGATATGCCCATTTGCCATTCACTTTTACGTAAGTTTCATCCAGATGCCATAAATGTCGATCTGTAGGATTACGCCAATACCAACGTAAACGTTTTTCCATTTCTGGAGCATAACGCTGAACCCAGCGATAAATTGTGGTGTGATCAACATTCACTCCACGTTCAGCGAGCATTTCCTGAAGTTCACGATAGCTGATGCCATATTTACAATACCAACGAACAGCCCAAAGAATGATTTCACCTTGAAAGTGCCGACCGTGGAAGGGATTCATCTGCTGTATCTCGAAATAAATAAGATATTTAGCTTATCATGTCAGCCTATTTGCAACAGTGCCGTTTCTGGTTCAAAGCCTTCACCTTTTCCTTATTTATCTCTGACTTCTTTAATGTAAAAACCCAATCATGAAGACTGGGTTTTTACAATATTCATTGTACCTTTAACAGCACTTCATCGGTACAGCATAAAAGTGTTACTGACCTGGCAATGAGGCGCAGTATTTAATACCATCCAGCATTTATAAACTGCGCTGATTTACACGCTTGGACAACTCTTCAGCCGATTCCTTGCGTTCAGAATAACGATCAGTCAGGTATTTGCTTTGACCACGAGTCAGTAGAGTGAACTTAAATAACTCTTCCATGACATCCACAATCCGGTCATAGAAAGCTGAAGGCTTCATTCGTCCATCTTCTTCAAATTCCAAGAAAGCTTTCGGAATTGAAGACTGATTTGGAATGGTGATCATCCGCATCCACCGCCCCAAAATACGCATCTGGTTCAGGCTGTTAAATGACTGTGATCCACCACTGACTTGCATCAAGGCAAGGGTTTTACCTTGGGTAGCACGGATTGCTCCTCCTGCAAGTGGAATCCAGTCTATTTGTGATTTAAAAATGGAACTCATAAACCATGACGTTCAGGTGAACACCAGACCATACCTTCAGACCATGCAAGAAGCTCATGCAGTTCTTTTACTTTTGGATGCTCAGTATCCGCATCTTCTGGCAAAGGAAGGCCCCACAAGTGATAGATACAGATAAAGCACACATATGGAGGTGCTTTGTCACGGTTAAAATGGGAAAGAAAATGTCCACCAGATCTTGAGCACAGGCAGGTTAAGTATAAAAATAACGTGATCGAATGTAATCATGGCAAGCTAAAGCGGATCATTAGGGCCACTTTAGGATTCAAATCGATGAAGACGGCTATGCCACATGCATCTATTCAGATGGCATTAAACACCGATGATGTACAGACGAAGTAGTAGCAGCCGATCCTACTAAAAGAATAGCAAACGATAAAAACAGCGATAAGCATGTTTTTAACCACTGCATAAAAATAGACCAAAAATTAAGCTTTTTTAGTTTTACAGATTCGAAAATAAATAGTAATAATTCATGAATAGTAGCCGAAGCTACCATTCATGAATCCAAATCATACTATTTTAAAAAACTAATTCGATGCCTGCACCATATTTCCATCCCTTTTCAGACTCTGTTGCCTCTTGCATAGAAGTGGCTTTCTGTCCTTTTTCATATTGGTAAGCAACATCAATGAAAGGTTTAATTCGCTTAGTAATCTCATATCGGGTTTTGATACCAGTTTTTAGTTCTGATAAACCTGATTTTGCAGCATAGTTAGAATCATCGCTAAATATTACATCTGCTTCGATATAAGGTTGAGTAATAAGTTTCTGAGTTAAAAGCAAATCACGTTCTAATTCAAAACTTGCTCCCCAAAAATTATTCTCACCGCCATAAAGATATGCTTGTGTTTCAAAGAAATAAGGAGCTAGACCTAATATACCAATAACCCCATCCACTCGATCGCTGCTGCTATTATTTTTATTTTCACTATATCTTACCCCAGCTTGTACATCCCAAAATGGGGCTACGTTACGGCTATAAAGTGCTGATACAGCATATTTTGGATCATTACTTTCTGACTTTTCCGAATTGGCTTCAATAAATAGACGATTTTCATCTGTTCCAATTAAAGTTTCAAACTTTGTTCCTAGGTTGCCCTTACCGTCTTCATCAACCATCCATTCATTTTCAAATTTTGTCGTTTGATAAATTTGTCCACCATGTTCTTTAAGATGATTGTCATGAGGTGAGTTAGAGTTCTCAAGCGCAATCTGGACACTCTTATCCCCCATATCCGCATTTTCCATTGAATAATATTCTGGATAACGCTCTTGAAGGGAATACTTTAATCCTCCAGATTCCTGTAAAAGAATTTTCATATTTTTTGTAATATTACTGTCTTGTACAGGAGTTTCATTTTTAGCGAACGTTAGATTTGATAATCCAAATAGCGCAATCATCAAAGTTGTTTTTGAAAACAAATTATTAGTGATGTGCATGTGGATTTACTCCCTTCTCATTTACTTGGGACTGAGGAACAGTCTTTGTAGAATTACCATCTTCCACTTGAGCTACAATGAGTTTATTCATCATTCCTGCACTCATATGGTAAAGCAGGTGACAATGAATAGCCCACTCACCTAACTCATCAGCTGTGAGTAGAGTGGTTATCGTTTTCCCAGGTGGAACAATTACCGTATGTTTGTTTGGCATATTGCTTGGATCCTGACCATTCTCAAGCTGCATAAACATGCCATGTAAGTGCATTGGGTGAGCCATCATACTGTCATTGACAAATTTTAAGCGAATACGTTCACCATACTTCACCACTAGTGGGTCGGCTTCATTAAATTTTTTACCATTTATTGTCCAAATATAACGCTCCATGTTTCCACCAAGACGGATCTCTATTTCACGTTCAGCTGCACGAGTGTCTTTTTGAGGATCTAACGATTGCAAATCACTATATTGCAATGCTTTATTACCTTCAGGTGTTGAAGCATTTGCCCATCCAAATACGGTATTATCATTCTTGTCTGAAGCCGCCTTAACAGTAGCGCTATTCATCGGCATATCATGATCCATACCTTTCATAGAAGACATATCATGATCCATACCTTTCATAGAAGACATATCGTGATTCATGCCTTTCATAGAAGACATATCATGATTCATATCTTTCATTGAAGACATATCATGATCCATACCTTTCATAGAAGACATATCGTGATTCATGCCTTTCATAGAAGACATATCGTGATTCATATCTTTCATAGATGACATGTCATGGCTCATCCCCATATCTTCCATAGTTAATAAAGCACGAGGGCGAGATTTAGGCATCTCAATTTGTTTGACTGCTGGGCTGCTTTCTTCATGTAATGTTCCCACTGAAAAACCGGTACGATCAATAGATTCAGCTTCAATTTGGTAATGTGCTTGTTTTGGTTCCACAATGACATCATAGGTTTCAGCAGTACCAATACGGAACTCATCTACAGGAACGGGCTTTACAGGTTGACCATCAGCACTGACTACAGTCATTTTTAGGTTTGGAATGCGTACATCAAAGAATGACATAGCGGAAGCATTAATAAAACGAAGGCGAACTTTTTCACCAGCTTTGAAGTTACCGGTCCAGTTTTGCTGAGGTGTTTTGCCATTCATTAAAAATGTATAACCAGTCACATCGGACATATCTGTTTTCAACATCCGCATCTGATTCCACATAGAGCGGTCTTGCCAAGTTGCCTTTAATCCATCACGTTTAACTTGTTTTAATACATCGAATACTGTTTCGCGACGGTTCTGATAGTAATCTGCTTCTTTTTTAAGATTTTTCATAATTTGATCACTTGTTGAATTATGAAAATCAGAAAGCAAAACAACGTAATCTTTATCGGTTTTTTCAGCAGCTGTTAGTGGAGTTTTATCTTTAGGATAAATAACAAAAGCACCATATAAACCGTCTTGTTCTTGTCCTTTACTATGTGAATGATACCAATAAGTACCATTTTGGCGGACTTTAAACTTATATTCATAAGTTTTATTAGGGGCAATGCCATTAAATTTGTTAAATCCAGGTACACCATCCATAATTCCAGGTAATAATAAGCCATGCCAATGGATTGAAGAGTCCTGATTTTTTAACTTATTGTGAACACGGATAACGGCCTCATCACCTTCTTCAAATTCAAGAAGTGGTGCAACGAATTTACCATTTACAGTAATTCTCTCAACTGGTTTTCCTGTGATATTTACAGTTTGTTCAGCGATTGTTAAATCATATTCTTTAACTGCCGCCATTACCCAAGTTGATGAAAATAAACCAACTCCAATTAAGAGTATATGACTTAACTTTTTTGACATTCTATCTCACCTTTAGAAAGGTCAAGATTGAAGTAATAAAGCAAATATTTAGTATAAACTTTAATACTTCTTTCTCGCTATTTATAAAATTATTTATTGCTACCAGGCATATTCATCTTTGAATGATCCATTTTAGAATGGTCCATATTCATCATAGAATGATCCATTTTTGACATGTCAGATGAGTTAGGAGACTGATGTTGACTATGATCTTGCTGAGTCTTGTCATCTTTTTCCATTTTACAAGGTTTTGTACAAGGTTCCTGTGCTTTTACCGTTTTAGTGGCACTTGAGGTTGATACATCTTTTGCCCAAGATTGAGTACCAGCAATTAAAGTTCCAGCACACATTAAAATTGTTAGACTACGACGCACTACAGTTTTCATAAGTTTCTCTAAAAGTTAATTTCTTGCTACTACAATAAAGTGAAGCACTGAACATCTAAGTGACTTGAAAATGACATTTTTGTAATCTATCTCGATCAGATGTTTTATAACGTTATTATAGTTTTAATGAATGACTTAGGATTCGGAAATGAGAATACTATTAGTTGAAGATGAACAAAAAACTGGTGATTATCTCAAGCAAGGTTTATCCGAAGCTGGCTATATTACGGACTGGGTTACAGATGGGTTAACGGGTAAACATCAAGCTCTTTCTGAAGAGTATGACTTAATTATTTTAGACGTGATGTTACCTGGACTAAATGGTTGGAATATTATCAATGATATTCGTAGCAGCGGTAAAACAATGCCCATTCTTTTTCTTACCGCCC
>NZ_JFCC01000033.1:0-35334 GCF_000582925.1 Acinetobacter sp. 1294596
CTAGACAGTATCGTGGACAACCAGCCCCTCTAAACTTTTAATATATTTCTGTTCAAAGGCTTCTGGACTTAACCAGCCGTTTGCAGAATGTCTTCTGACCCGATTGTAATAAATTTCAATATAGTCAAACAAGACAGCATTCGCTTCTTTTCGAGTCGAAAACACACTGCCATGTACCACATGACCTTTTAATGTATGAAAGAAGCTTTCAGTCACTGCATTATCCCAACAGTTTCCACGTCTAGACATACTCTGAGTACAATCATTTGTCAGTAACAGCGCTCTAAAATCACGACTACAGTACTGTGAACCTTGGTCTGAATGAACCATAACACCAGTTGGATAACCCTGACGAGCCATTGCATAGTTAAACGTATCACACACCAACTGGCGGTCTATTCGATGGCTGGTTTGCCACCCCACGATACGACGGCTAAATAAATCTAGCATCACACATAAATACAACCAACCTTCTTTAGTGCGGATATAGGTAATGTCTGTTGTCCAGATCTTATTGGGTTGATTGACCGTAAATTGACGATCCAACAAGTTAGGCGCTGTAGGCAAACGATGGTTTGAATCAGTCGTATGCTTGTATTTACGTGCAATCCTGCTACGTAAACCAAGTTTTTTTAGCATCCTTCCAATAGTACGTTCGCTAATGTTGTAACCTAAATCATGCATGTCATGTACTAATGAAGGTGCACCCAATCGTGCATGATGCTGCCAATATACGGCTTTTAAGTCATTATATTTCTGTGCCGTATTGGCTTGACGTTTTCGCCAGGCATAATAGCCTGAAGTGCTGACACCTAGGTATTTACAGGCAGAAGATACGGTGACTTCATTCATATCTAGATCTTGAATTACCGTGTACTTTTCTTGGCATTATCTGTTAGAAAGTACACATGCGCTTTTTTTAAGATGTCATTGGCTTCCCTGAGCTGTTTGACTTCTTTCTCTAATTCTAAGATCCGCTGTTGTTCTGGTGAAAGTTGACGTTTGCTTGAACCCACTGGATTGGCTTCACGAATCCATTTGTCTAAAGTTGAATAACCCACACCTAATTTCTGGGCGATTGCAGCTATAGGTTCGTGGGAGTTTGAAAGTGCATAATCAATCGCTTGCTGTTTAAATTCGGGACTAAAACGTTTAGCCATTTCTTGAATCTCCAAAGATTAAAGTTACGTTATCTTTAGAGGGACGTGCTGTCCATTATTTTGGCTAGGATCAATTTAAGCATACCAAAGCCAGTATCTTGAAAGAGAGTGAGCTATTGCGTACAGCTATAATGGAAATAAAGCATAAAATTAAAACTAATCTAAATATTCTTAATAATTTAAAACGAGATAGTGTTGTGATTGCTATGCAGAAAATTGGCAATCATGAGGATAAGTGGATAGAGTTTTTTGAAAGAAAACAAGCTAGCCTTGAAGCAGAATTATTAAATTGGCTTTGCGCTTTAGATAATTTAAAAAAGGGGAGTCATTATGAATAATGAATTAATTCTGAGTGCTTTCAATCAAGTTCAGATCGGCAAAATACACAGGCAAGCATCTTTGGCTTTAGATCTCATTGAAGAAGACGATGCCACTAGATTTGCAAATATACTTAGAGGATTAGACAGCAAAATTGTCTTCGACTATTTTTCTAATAATAGTCAGGTCGATTGGACTATAGATTTAATTGAACGATATAAAGATCAATGGAATTGGTCTTATCTTAATTATAGTCGTGCTATACCATGGACAATTGAACTAATTGAGAAATATAAGACCAAGTTATATACAAGAGAAATATCATCTAATGAATCACTTCCATGGTCAGTAGACTTTATTGAAAAATATAAAGATAAATTTCATTGGGAGAGTCTTTCTTCTAATAATGCATTACCGTGGTCGATAGATTTTCTTGAGAAGTATGCAGATAAATGGGATTGGTTTAATTTATCAACGAATAAATCATTGCCATGGTCCGTTGAACTCATAGAAAAGTTTATTAATAGGTGGGATTGGGGGTGTCTTTCATTAAGTGAAACATTACCGTGGTCGAAAAAATTAATTGAAAAGTTTATCAATAATTGGGATTGGGAAGCCCTTTCACAAAATGAAGATTTGCCATGGTCTATTGAGTTACTTGAAAGCTGTTTAGATAATTGGGATTGGTATCATATTTCTTGGTGTTCATCACTTCCATGGTCTATTGAATTTATTGAGCTATATATAGAAAAGTGGGATTGGGAGTGCCTTACACAAAACGAAAATTTGCCATGGTCAATCGAACTTATTGAAAAGTACGCTGATAAATGGAATTGGAAATATCTTACCCAAAATGGTTCATTGCCTTGGTCCATTGAACTTATTGAAATGTACGCCGATAGATGGGATTGGGCGCATATTTCAGAAATGACTAATCTACCGTGGTCAATGGAGTTTATTGATAAATACTTAAATAATTGGGATTGGCTTAAGCTCACACAAAACCTATCGGTAATTTGGTCAGCAGAGTGGCTTGAGAAATACCAAGACCATTTGGATTGGAGATTAATTTCATTTAATCAAGATCTGGTTTGGTCGATTGAATTGATTGAAAAATTTAAAGATAGATGGAATTACAATGCACTTTCTCGCAACAAGTCTTTACCGTGGTCATTAGAATTAATCGAAATTTACAAGGATAGACTTGAATGGGGAGAGTGGACTACAAGTCGTGAGTGTCCTTTCCCGCATTTTACGGGGGGGCTTACGGGTAATACGTCTTTGCCGTGGTCTAATGAGTTTATTCAGAGATATGAAGATAAGTGGTGTTGGAGAGAGCTTTCAAAAAACGAATCATTACCGTGGTCTATTGAACTAATTGAAAAGTTCATAGACAGATGGGACTGGAAAAATCTTACTTACAACGAATCATTACCATGGTCTATTGAGTTAATACAGAAATTTCAAGACCATTTGTTTTGGGGGGGGAGACATTCATGAATGGAAGTTGTATTTATAGGTACTACGATGGGCTTTCTGAAAATAAGTCGATACCATGGTCTATTGATTTAATAGAAACATTCAAACACAAATGGGACTGGAAGCATTTTTTAAAAAATGATTCTGAAGTTACATTTCCAGTTCTGAAGAAAGAAATTCTTTGTAGTGTTTTGGATCACCATAAGCGAATGATTCAACTTGATAATAGTCTGGGTAACGGCTGAATTTTGTGGAGGGGAATACTCCCCTCCAAATAAAAAATCAAGTTCACTGTCCTATAATTGTTGGAAACAGCTCTTTAGCAATCGTCTCAAGTAGTAGGCAGTATATTTTACTGGTCGTATTTGGAGCCTCAACCATACGTTGATAATAAAGTGTGATTGAATAACTGAAATTAGGACACTCTGGAGAATATAGTGCGAGAGATTGTGTGCTTTCGCTCTTTTTTACAGTGTGATTTACCAATCTACTCACAACTGAACTATTACGTTGACCGATATATAAGATTTTTTGGCAATCCTTACCATGTTTGTTGAAATTAGAGATTTTTTTACCAGATTTGAATTCCGACCATGTAGATTCATTAATGGTGCTTTCATCTTCAAGAATGAAAAAATAAACGCCAATAAGTGACTTCTTGGTGATTGTTCCCTCTATTTGTAGATTCAATTTCTCTTTTGGATATGAATCTAGTTCTTCAATGAATTTATTTTTTGAACGAGAATGAACTTTGGAAAATATGACTTTGCTAAATCCAAGTAATTCAGCTTTTTCCTCAAAATGTTTCATGCGAGCTTGGAAGTCTCGCCCCAGGACAGAGCTAACATCAAGTAGGTAATCTATGTCTTTGGAATTGTATTCCGGCATAAGGATAGTACATTGGTATTAGAGTAGAATGGTAATTCTCTCATAAATAACTGAAGTAAAAAGTAGAGTTGGGGATTGAGTCCCTTAAATTGAACTTTAATTGGTATTTCAGCGATCTAAGTACCATATAGGTGACTTTACATGACACGGCATAATTCTAAGACAGCGCATGCTCTTGCTATTGAGTTAGGGCAAAGGTTACAAAGAGCTAGACTCAACTTAAATCTGACACAACTGGAGGTAGCTCAACACACAAGAGTTTCTAGAAAAGTTGTGATGAATGCAGAAGCGGGACAGGTCACATTAGAAAACTTGATCGCGATTTTGATGACATTAGACCTAGTTGATCATTTAGATTTATTTTTACCAGAACAGCTAATTTCACCAATTCAGCTATGGAAATTACGAGGCAAGATTCGACAAAGAGCAAGTCGTAAAACTGATCAAAATCTACCAACAGATGATGACTTGGGTTGGTGAATAGCTGTGGGAGTTAGGGTAAATGATTTGATAAATAAAATTTTTCAATTTTTTATATTTCAAAAAAAATCTATTTTGATTTATATGATTGTAATTTTCAAAAAAAATGTTAAATTAAAACAAGGTCGCCTACCGTACTTACGCATGAGTAGAAAAGGGATTGAGTTTTATAGGTTTAATTTTACAAACCACATTTATATTTTAATTTTCTTAAGCATCAACTCGTTTGGTTCTTAGCATTTAAACATGCGTTGCTATAAGTCATATGACACCAAGAAATTCTTTGAATAAAAGAATTTAGAGTTGGCTGTAGAGAAAATTATGTCTATTCAAGATTTCGCATTTAAATTATCAAAAAAAATTCAGGAACAGCATTCTGTAAAGATTAGTCGTTCGCATATTTACGAATTAATCGCTTTAGATCAAGGCTATAAAACGTACAATGCATTTGTAAGTCAAAATTTAATCATCCAAGTCCAATATGATGATTCTGAAGAATATTATCAGAATGAGCTCATCAACGCATTAAGCTTAGAAATATTTAAAAACCCACCTGAATCAGACTATTCGAATTACGATGAAGATGATCTGCATTGGGATGACTATGAGGGTCGTCACTTGCTAGATCAAATCAAAAACCTTATCACTCGTTTGCAAAGTTTATCGAAATTAGATATTCCAGAAGAGATTCACTTTTCGATTGCTAAAACTGTCTATCAGGAGCTTTTATATCTAAATATAGAAGTTATAAATTTTAGAGTGATGCGAGAAAGTTTAAGTCATGTTTGCTTTGATGATGGATTACTAAATACATTTGAACTTGGGTATGAGTCTGACTATGGGTATTTTGAAGATGAGGAATTTGAGTTCAATACAATAGGAGAGCATTTTGAGGCTATATTGTCTTATGCAAAAGATCGTAAGAATCTAGATGCTTATGCGTTAGTTGCTGGATATTATCGTTACCTAGCTAATCAAATTGCGCCTTATGGTCGAAGTGGTTCTAATTTCGGTAGTCGTTGGGATAATGACAAACAAAAATATATAAAATCCAAGGAAACCACAAAGAATGAAGAAAAATATGATGAATATATAAAGCAAGCAGAATTATACGAATCGTATATCAAAAATTGTCCATTGAGTCTTGCGGAAATAAATTTTGATGCAGATGAGGATGAGGTCTATCAGCAGATGTTGTATTTATGCAATCAAGGTGACACTGAGGCAATTGAGTACTTCCTTTACCAAAGACTATTTAAGAATACTGGTGAAGCATGGTTATATATTTATCTAGCTCAGTTATTTGATGTAGATTTCACGCAAGATGATTACAGAGCTATAAATGCTTATACAGGTGAAGAATACGATGACTATGGACCCATGGATATTGTAGGTCGTGAAGCAATTCAACATGCTATTGATTTACCTGATTTATCAGAAGCTCAAGATGAGTTAGCAAGAAAAATTGCAAATGAACTATTTGAGAAAATTTAATTTTTAAACAGGCTTCATAGTTAATAAAAATCCCATTTTTTAAATGGGATTTTTTTAATTGGATTGCCGCTTTTTAATCAGTCTATAAAAAATAGCGAAAAAATTCCAAAACATCACCAAAACGGATCCGTAATTTTGTTCTTTGCTAATGTCATAAAAATCCGTGATGGGAATAAGCAAGCCTACCTGTATATACAAAATTCTTCGAATTTTGACATACAGGGCTTGTTAGGAGGGAAACCCTCCTAAGACCTCCCAGCCCATCACTGATGGGCAAGTCAACTTCGTTGACTTAAAAGCAAAAAGCAAAGAACGGTTAGCGTGATTGTATATGAGAAGTAAAACCAAAATTTTTAGACTTACTCCATTGCAGCTAGAGCAGTTGGAGCTGCACATTGAAAAAGAACGTACTAACTTTACTGACTTTATTCATTCTTTGATTCAACGTGAAGTGATGCATGATGCTGTTACAGTTCGAGGGATGATTGAAGAGGAGAAGGAGCCGAGACTCAAAATTAAAACTGAAGTTGAAGTCGTTAAACTTTATCAAATCATTGATCCTGCTTTATTACTCGCGTTATCTAAAATTGGGAATAACCTGAACCAGATAGCACGTGCTTTAAATATCATTAAAAATGCGGATCCACGAGATCAGCGTAAGCTTGATATTTTTCATGTGCTATTGGTCTTAAAAAATATCCAAAATGAGCTAGAACAAATATTTCCAACCCTACCAAAAATCAGTAGACAACGTTCAAACAGGCTTAGAAAGCAATTCGAGGCTTTAAATGTTGATCACGCACAACCTTCAATCGTGTTAGCGGAGAAGGATGAAAGTGCATATTAAATTTTTAGAGCACGGTAAAGGATCAGCTGCGCATGCTTCTGTATATTTTTTAGATCGGTTTGATCATCTTGGAAATGTTCGTGCAGGTGTTCAGGTTTTACGGGGTGATGCCACCACATTCAATGCTCTTTGTCATGCGAGTCCACACCTATGGAAATATACGAGTGGGGTCATCGCATGGTCAAAAGACGATAATCCGACTGATGATCAAGTTTTAGAGGTTTTAAATAACTTTGAGGAACACGCATTCGCAGGGTTGGAGCAATCACAGTATCACCTTTTCGCGGTATTACACACGGATGATGATGGCTCAAAGCACATTCATGTTTTAGCACCACGGCTCGACATTCAAAGCGGGAAATCACTCAATATTGCTCCCCCTGGGCATGAAAAACACTTCGATGCATTAAGAGATTACTTCAATACAAAATATCAGTGGTCACGGCCAGATGACTTGCTTTTGATGCAGACCACACAGGAGCCAAATCATGTGGCCAAAATCAATGCACAAGCTGAAAAACTCTACGCAAGGGAAGACTTTATTGCACTTACAAAAAAACAGTTTTGCAAGACGATTGATAATCACGTCAAAACGCTGTTAAAGACACAAACAATTCAAAACAGAGCGGATATTGTCAAATGTATATCGCAACTCAAAGCTGTTAAGTCCGTTGACCAAAGCAAAGAGTATTTAGCAGTTGAACTTATCAACGGAAAAACACACAGACTCAGAGGTGATTTTTATCATGAACAATTCGAAATTGGACTTTATTCAGAGCGTCTCCGAGCAGCAGCAGAAAGCCGAAAAACTCCAAGTGACCTTGCAGCAGCTCTCTCAGACGCTAATCAATTTCGAGAAACTTATAGAGCAAAGCGAGCAGCCTATAATCGAAAGCACTACGCTTTTACACCAAGTACAGAAGAAGACACTCGACCTAGAATCGCCTCTCAATTCATTTTTGAAAGAGATAGGGAATCTATCACCTCAAGCCATACAAACACTGACAGAGGACTACACAGCACAAATCAAGCAACTCCAATCACAACTTGCCAATATAGATATTGCGGAAATTTCAAAAGTAAAAGAGGGTATAGATTCATTTTCAATATCAATTCAGGATCTACAGTCCAGAATCAACAGCCAATTGCAGAATATCTCGATAGACCAACCCAGTTTACAAAAGACTATACAAGCCCAAATACAGCAAGCGATCGCCAACCAAAGCAAGCCGATAGAGAGCAGTATAGAAATGTTGATTACGGAAAAACTGGATACGCAAAAAGCGACATACATGTTGGGTGGGGCGATAGTGATTGGACTATTGAGTCTTTTAATCGCTTTATTTATGGCTTATCAGACAGCTATGAACATCAAGACCATCAAAGCACAACAACAAATGATTCAACAAAACTCACAAGCGATCACAGCTCAAATCAGCTATTTGAATACACTACGGAAGTAAGTCATGCAGACCGAAATAGATCAATATTTGATAGAACAAACCAACTTATTGCAACAACAAAACAGCTTATTAGTAGAACAAAACGAAGCATTGAGCCAACAAGTCAGTTTATTAAAGAATATTCTGATCAGTTACAGCGAAGTAGAGCAGAGTTTAAACAACAAAATCAAAATATTGAACGTAGAGAAAGAAGCTCAACGCGCTTTGATTTCAGCAATGAAAGCAGAACTTTCAAATCTAGAACAGGGCGAATTTTCGGAGCAATTACAGCGAGAATTTCAAGAAAACTTGAATATCCAATTGCACAGGCAATTAACGATAGTATTAAGTCAGCTGAATTTGAAAAACACTGTCAGAGACTTAGTGCAGAGCGAATTGAGCCCTTTTCAACAGGTCATCAGCAAACAACAGATAGATTTGGAGAAAGCACTCTCGGAAATATTGCAATTTCAGCCACCAAACGACTTTTACGAAGACTTAGAGATGCAAAGCAAGCAGATCAATATGCTTGGGAAAACTGTAGAACGCTTGATGGCCTTAATCAAAAACTTGAGCAATTAGAACCTATCGTTGCTGAAATTCGAGGCAAGCCAAAGCCAGCAACAGATTGGCAGCTAAGATTTGATGGATACTATCCTGGTTATATTAGAGCTTATCAAGAGCTATCAGCACAGCAACAACAGGCTTATGAGGATAAAAAAGCGTTGTGGCTAATTGAGATCACGGAGCAAAAAACCGAAAAACTCCTAGCATACATGACGGAAGCCAGAAGACATATCAACAGTCATGACTATGAAAGAATCGCAGAAATCATCAAAAATGATGAAAGGATGCTGAACTACTTAAAATGTGATTCAATCCTCTCCCATAAAAATAATCATCTTGAAGGTCAAAGAGTTTCATATCTCTCGTGCCTCAAAAACTTCGGCGAAATCAAAGAGCGAATTAAAACCTTCACATTTACTATCTATCAAAGTTCTAATGAAGCTCAATTGAAGATCACAGATATTCAACCTCAACCTGAATTAAAAACTAAACAGGAAAATGATTCGAATGCCGATTTTGATTTTTAGGAAAACCTAGCAGTGAAGCAAGCTACTTTTAGCGCATACCATTATGCGGTTGTCGATGTAGGCAATAATCGTTACATCATTAGTTTAATTCTTTAAGAAAATGGTTTGATATCAGCTGATCCTAAACAGTAACGTAAACAACCGATCTCTAAATCGAATAACTCACTCAAGTTTTGAAATGTAAAACTTTAGACCATTATTAAAAAGCCTTGGCAGTACCAAGGCTTTTTTGCTACTTTATTCTGTAGTCAGACCAATAACAAGGCACTGTGATTAATTGATTTTCATGTAATCTTGACCAAAGCCTCATACCTAAATCAGTCTCAAGCGCATCAAGGATAAAATTAGAAATAATCACGGTTGGCTTCATCATGTCATAGCGTTTGTATAGCACTTTATGGATAAGCTCTAAACGAGCTGAATGACGATCATTTAGCCCATATTCATCTAAGACCAGTAAATCAAAATCAGCAAAAAATTGAATCCATTGTTCTTCAGATTGGTCTTCAATGCTCCATGAATTCATAATGGTTTTTGCTATCTGAGCACTCGTTATATAACGAGATGACATTTTGGTTTTACAGATAACATTGCGAATGATCGCTGATCCTAGGTGAGTTTTTCCAGTACCTGGTGTGCCATAAAGGATAAGATTGGATTTCGATCCGTTTAATAATTGCTGTGTGAAATTCTGACAGCATTCGACAACTTGCTGCTGTTCAGTAGTACTAGCACTATAATTAGAAAAGCCACATTCCAAATAGCGTTGATTTAACCCTGAGCTATGAATACGGTGTTGTAACAGCTTTTGCTGTAACTCTTCCTGGTGTTGTTTATTCGTTTGTTCAAGATTTTCTTTCGCACAGACTTTGCATAACTGATGGTTACCAACTTTTATTAATGGGTAACCATGTTTTGAGCACAGGGTAGTTAAAACTTCATTAGGAGTTTTTAATAGATCAATAGCTATATTCATTATCTACTCCTAGATCCATTTTTGATTTATTGGTTTCGCTTCATTTTTATCATCCTGTCTTTGAGGTGAAGATGAAGATGAAGATGAAGATGAAGATGAAGATGAAGATGAAGACGAAGGGCATTCTTCAAGCTTCAAGTAATGCTTGTGCATTGCTAGAGCATTGCGAATTTGATGCATTAGCATTACTTGTGCTTTTATTCCAGCGAGCTTCTGCTGCGACTTTGCCACGTTCAGATTTCATTTTTTGATTCTGAATAGCCTGTTCTTTTAAAGCGGTGAAATAATGAGATTGAATGAAACCATTCGCTTCTTCAAAAAGATTCAGAGTTTTTAAAGTAGACATCAAACTTTTGGTTTTAGGACTTGTTAGTTTGGTCACACTCATCAAAATGTGAGTTTCGCTTGGTATAGGACCATTTTTCCAAAAGTCCATCATAAGAAAAAGGGTAGCACCAACTTGCTCACTCGAGAGGCGAGTAAATTTCGCTTGAAGATCACCAATGTACAACGGCATCCAGATTGTTGCGTCAGTATTCATTTTGAACCTATTAAAGGCAGGGGCATTGCAATCATGACCCTGCATAGAATTAAGAAAATAGTTTTAGAAAACGTGTACGAGCTGTTTGGATGAGATCTTCTAAGTCGTATATGGTGAAGTCATGAGTTATAGGATAGCTTTCACATAAACGGTCAGCCCACAAACGAAGTGCCTGATGATCATTGAAGCAGCTGTTTACTTTAAGTTTGGGAGCGAGTTGATCTAAACGAGGGATTTCAAACTCATGAATGATATGATTTGCCATCGCATCGGCAGCTTTACAAACAACGACACCATCGAATATTGATTTATCCAACATATTGAATCTCCTGACAGCCAAAATTAGGTAGTACAAGGAAATAGGGATGTTGTTTATGCGTTATTTTCTTTATCATTAGTAAATACCTCATGATTTACGTCTTGGTGGTATCTCAGGCTTGTTTGCACGACTTATGTTTCACTTTGGCGAGAGAGGTATAAGTTGTTTGGACAGGCCTGAATTTTTTGTTCTTCGTAAAATGTATGGGGAATTATCTGCAGCTATGGCATAATTAACCTCATAAAAAGTACTAGGAAAGTAGGAAAATTTATTCCTTAGACGTAAATTATCATATTTTTACGGCATTTCAAGTATTTTTTACTATTTAACTAGGAAAAAATATGATTAAGTCAAACTTGGCTGTATTATTAGCTGAAAGAAAGATGCGCGTTGCAGATTTGGTAAAAGAGACTGGAATCAATAAAAGTACGCTCTATAAGCTGTATAATGATGAGTCTGTACGCATTGATTTTGAGACGATTGACAAGATTTGTTTGGCTTTAAATATAGAAGTTGGGGATTTATTGGTTTATAAAGATGACAATAAGTAATCAATAAAATTAAACTAATATTAAATTTTTTATTTTAATTAGTTCTTGTTAAATACTTTACGTAATAAAGAGGTAAGGAATAAATTATGGATATAATATTTTGAAAACATAATTTATTCCTTTTAATCTTTAATTAGTTATTTGAGATCTAGTCAAATCCTCTTAACATTTTTTCTTCAGCCTCTCTCTTAGTTTCATAATTAATCTTGTTATTAATATAATCTATAAATTTCTTTGACCATTTTTTAACCCTTAGATTTTCGTGGTCAATTAAAGGTTCTATCAATTTTTTATCTTCTTGTAAGTAAGGAATAAGGGAACCCATCCAAGACCTGCTCGAAAAGTTTGCTGCAACTGTACTGTTAAAAGATTCATTATCACCATATTCAGATATTAATCTTAGGAGTAATGGATTAAAAAATTTATTTTCTCCATCTGAAATAAACATACTTATTGCTTTAGTTGTAATTATCAGTGCAGTTTCATCTTTACACCACTCCATAACACTATCAGCATCTAATAAATCAAAAATGCTTTTATCACGCTTATGGTAAGACTTTCCACTTCCTAGTAAATCTAATAATCTATATGATTTTTTATAATTTCCATCTAAAAACTTGGATGAAATATTCAGCCATAGGTATTCTCCATGAAGCTCAAACGCTTTAAAGAATGCTTCACCAATATAGTCCCACAAATCATTATAATTGATGTCGTAATTACCTACTTGATCAATTAAATGTAGGCATAGTTTTAAAGCAAATTCTTTGTGTTCAGTTGCTAATAGTTTTTCTACAGAATTTAACCAATGATGACTATCGAATTGATATAATTTATCACTTTCTTTAAACGATACATTAAGAACTAAGATAGTTAAAGTTTGATTAATTAATTTTAAATCAAGGTCTTTTCGTCCAAACATGTACATACTCAAATTATCTAATGCAACCCAAACTGCGGTAGCATCAACTTTTCTTAGAGATAAACAAAAGTCGGTAATTTCTTTTTCAGTAAGGTGTCTAGTTACACTTCCATAATTGAGTATCGATGCAGCGCTACTTGATAGACTACCTGTTTTAATTAATTCAAGAAAAATATCTAAATGATGTGCGTTGAATTCACCTGTTCGTACTGCGTCTGGATAGTATTGAATTAAAGCTTTATCTGAAGAAATCAGCTCAATTATTTCCTTCCATTTGTTGATATCATTATTATTAATACCGCATAAAAAACCTGCAAAGAATTGTATGTTGTTTGGCGTATCATTTCGTAAAAAGTTTACAAGTTTGTCCAAAATTACATTTATGGCGTCATTATCCAATTGCATGGCTAGATGTTTACCAAAGATCCAGCTTTGTTTATGTTCCGGAAAGGTTAACAACATCTCAAGATGAGGGATTAAATCGTTATAAGTCTCTTTAATAGATTCCGCTAAAGCTTTAGCATCCTCAGCTGCAACATCAATATAATGACCATCTTTATCTTTAACATATTCTCTAGAAGGGTTGAGAATAATTAATTTCAATTTTTCTTCAAGGTTATTATCATCTGGTGACAATAGTTGTTCCCAAGACTTTAAAAGCTCAATTTGTTCAGTTTCCAAACTTTTAGTATCAAATTGAAAAGCATGAGTAATTGCTTGAGAGGCTGAAGGCCAATATTTCCCTGAAAGTCTAATTACTTCCTTGAATACGGAATCTAATTGTTGTTGAATAGGGTACTTTATTAATCCTCTGAGTTCATGCCCAAATACATTCTTAACTTGCTCAGTTATCTTGTCATGCTTAATAAGATCAATTAATGTATTCAGATGATGTTGCCAATAAGCATATATTTCTGTGTATGTTTTCGGTTGCCATTCTATCAGTTCTGGCTTAGTACCTTGATGTTCAGCTCCGACTATTCTAGTGCCTCCTTGGGAGCTAATAGCTGATTTGACAGCTTGTAGGATGACAAAGTGCGATTTTTCAGTATTAATTTCCATAGCTTTATCTAGTAAAGCTAATCTTTTTTCAAAGCTTGCCTCAGTACCACACAAGTTTGTTCTAAATAATTGTGCGAATTGTCCTGTAGCATTATTACCATAACTTTCGTTTTCAAATTGAGCAAACTTAAATAAACACCATGCAGCTTTATCGAAGCAAGAATCATGAAATACCAACATTTCTAATGACCAGATAAAGTTACGTCTAACATCTCCACAGATAGATAATATATCAGTATCATTTAAACTATTAATAATGCGATATATAAGTTGAGTTGTAACGACAGGGTTCACTTCAACTAGTGCGCGGAACAGTCTTGAACCCGCTTTAGTAAGCAACAGTTCCGCTTGGCCGAAAGGGCGATGAGATTCACAAAAGTTTTCAATAAACTCGTTAACATTCTTTGATGAATCTAAATATTTAATTTGCTTACAAAAGCTTTCTAACAATGATGCGGGTAGTTCACTTACTAAAGCTGCTTGGCTATCGAATAAACTATTATTCCACCATTGCATAGCTAAATTAAGAGCGAGTGGTTTTGGAACTATTCGAGCAAAGTTGCTAGTGCAGTTAATTAATTCTTTTTGACTAAAAATAGTGATGGTTCTGTCAAAACACTTTTGATCTGTTTGAGCTATTCGATTAATGAAATCTGCATCAATATTAGAAGCTTGACCACTGTCTTTTTGAAATTTGAAATAATCAAATAGCGAAAAAACAATTAAGAGTTCTTTAGACTCATGGGTAAGAGTACCATCGCCATTAATTAATTTTTCAACTAGCTCGGGCTCAGTGAAGTGTGTTGTTAAAGCCCCATTTTTTTGTAATTCATGTGTAGCCATTTGTGCTAATAATGGAAATCCTTCAATAAATACCTCTAACTGTTTTCTTAAAGGTGGATCCAATTGAGGTAAACGTTCATGAATGATTTCATCAATTTTTTCGGATGCTAACTTTTCTAATTTAATCGGAATGCTATTTTTAAGATGTATTGGCTCATCATGATAAAAATAAGTTGTTATTAGCTTAAGATTAGAGTGATTAATTTCAATTGCATTCACTGCATAATTGTGTAATTCAACCTTACAGTTATCAATAATAATGTATCCTGTTATCCCACTCTCAGAGAGTCTTGATATCTCACTTTGTATGGTCGATCTGAGATCTGCACCATTAATAACTAAAAACTCTTTATCATCAATTTTTTTATTATTTTTATATTCTAGGATTAATCTAGATTTACCTAAACCAGACAGACCAGTTATCCTTATATAAGGTGTTTGAGACTCAAGAGCATTAGTTAAAGCCTCAAATGCTGATTGTCGAGCATTATCAGTTTTGTAAGGTAGTTCGTGTTTGCGTTCGTCGTATTTAAGCCATTGATCTATGGGTTTACCAATTTGCGAATTAAATTTTCCTAATGAAGGCTTTGATTTTATAAATTTTTTTAAATGAATAACTACGCTATCCATTTCTGTTTTAGGTTTGACAATTGAAGAATGATTTACATTATTTATAGTTTCAATCTGATGATGTCTGAAGATGCTTTTAGAGCTCATGGCTGAAACTATAGTTTCGTCAGCATCAATAATACTTAAGATGTTTAAATATTGATCGATACTTTTATCCACCCATTGATCGTTAATATCATCTAGGTCGCTAGCATTACTGACTAGTGATTTTAAATGTCTATTTCTCCAACTAATGTATTTGCCAATGTTAGCCAAGCCTGACCCTTCATGTGGTACATCGAAAAAACATACTTTGCTAATATTATGTTTTGTACCTTTAGCATTCAGCTTTAATAACATTTTTTTAATAACTATGCCGCCCATGCTATGACCGACTAAGATTATGTCATCATTTTCTATATCACAATGAGCTTTGATATCGCTTAGTACGCCATTTGCGATACTAGAAATTGACGGAGCTGACTTAAAGAATAGCCAAGCGAGATGAGGGGAGGTATATCCAAATTCCTTCACTTCATATTCAATGGATTGGTCCTCATCCAAAAACTTAGGAAAATTACCCCATGTAGTACCGACCTGTCCTGTTAAACCATGAACAAAGATTATATATTTATTCATTAATCCATCTTTTGGTTAAAATTGTCTTGAAGGAATAATAGTTAAAATATGATTTTTTTCCAATATAATTATTGAGTTACTAATTTATTTGAAAATATAAAATAAATGAAGGTGTATTTTCTTAGTCTTCATCTGATTAAACTCAATATAAAATCTTTATTCATAGTAAGAAGCATGAACCAATCGCCTAAAGTTATTGTTTTTGATGCTTTCGGGACACTCGTCAAAATTGGTGAGAGTCGATCCCCATATCGTAAATTGATGAAGTGGCTCAAATCTAATGGTAGAAATCCAAGTGCACAAGATGCAAAGATCATCATGTCAAATCCTGTTGATGTTGCACAATTGGCCAAGATTTTTGGAGCAGACCTACCAGAACAACTTTTGAAGGAGATCAACCATGATCTTCAGCTTGAATTAAGCACAATTCAACTCTATGAAGATACAGTGCCTACATTTCAAATTTTAAAAGAAAGTGGTTTTAAAATTGCGCTGTGCTCGAATTTAGCAATGCCTTATGGTGAACAACTTAGAAAACTACTCCCTGATGTTTTTGATACTGTTGTATTTAGTTATGAGGTTGGAGCCATAAAGCCTGAGCCCCAAATTTATGAGGTGATTCAGGCACATTTTGGCTGTGAGTTTTCGGAAATGATCTTTATCGGAGATCATCCGATCTTAGATGTTAAAACACCCTCGTCATTAGGAATGTCAGCAAGGCTCATTGAACGCCATAAAAACCAAAAACTGTTTGATGTCATGGGTGATTTAATTTTACCGTATTATTTTCGAAGTCATTCATGCCAATGATCAATAGTATCAGCTAAATGCTGCATCATCTGTCTTCGATCTTTTAACCAACTGGTATGGTTGTAAGAAGCTCGGGACATGTCGCCATCTACATGGGCTAACTGTAATTCAATCCAGTCCTTACTGTAATTCTGCTCATTTAAATAGGTGGATGCAGTTGCACGGAAGTCATGCATGGTAATATGGCCTAGACCCATGTTAACGAGTGCTTCATTGAGTGTATTTTTTCCCAACATTGATATGCCATCATCCCCAGGGAATAAGTAAATACTGTCAGGGTAAAACTGTAACTGCTCTTTTATAATTTCTAGCATTTGTGTAGATAAAGGTACAACATGCGTCCTATTCTTCTTCATATTCCTTTTACCATCCTTAATTTGTGCATTTGATACACGAGGAATAGTTAAGGTCGCATCTTCTAGATTAACAAAAGACTTTTTAGCCCTGCGTATTTCTATCGTACGTAGCATACTGTACAAGGCAGTCCTTAAAGCATTCTGTGTGCCAGTAGTTCCACCATATTGATTGATCAAAGCCAAAATCACTTTCTTATCTTTTTCTTCTAAGGGCGTAGCATGCTCAACAGGAGGACGCTTGATATAGCTACGTAGAGCAATCGTAGGGTCATTGGTTATTTTTAGTGTGATAATTGCGTATTGCATGACTTCAGCGCAGATTTGTCTTACATAGATTGCTTTAACTTCACCAGTACCTCTTTTGCTTTTGCGAATTTGTGTAATGGTATTATCCAAAATCACTCGAATATCATTTGAATTCACTTCTTTGATTGGCTTATTGCCAATGACGGGGTTGATATCTTTTTTAAAGTATCTCAGCCTGTTTTCATACCATTCTTGTGAGTGAGTGTCCTTGTTCTTTTCTAAATATTCATTCGAGATACTTTTAAAAGTGTGCTGTATTGCATCCATTGCGGAATCAAGCGCTTTCTTTTGCTCTGTTACAGGGTCGAGATTTTTAGCAAGCATCCCACGATATTCCCTTGTCTTATCACGTGCGTATGACAAACTGATCTCAGGGTAGGGACCTATAGTTAACATTTTAGGAATGTTTAGGTATCGATAACGGTAGCGCCAAAATTTACTCCCTGTAGTTCTTACTTCAAGGCATAGCCCCGCATGGTCTGCAACACGATACATTTTATCTTTGGCTTTTAATTGCTTGATTTTAAGATCATTTAACATGTGGATGTGAGTAAGGCCTTATAATTGATTTCGTTACTCACAAGGTTACTCACAGATTTTAGTAATGTCACGTGTACTAAGGTGACGCATGGTAATTCCGGAACATTATTAAAAACAATTGGTTAAGTATCGTAGTAATGCAAGGTTATACGTGCGGACATGGTTGTGAAGCATGATGTAATCTGTCCAAGCTTTATTTAAGCCATTGATATTTCATATATGGATATGGCTTGAATATATTTATCGCTTCACTACAAAAGTTTTCTTGATATAGTGGAGTGAATAAAAAAGGTCGCTTTGTGCGACCTTTTTTATTTTCTGAAATATTTACTCTATGAATCTTTAGTTAAAACAGAGAGGCTTACCTGAAAAATATTTAATTTAAGAGTTCAGTCCTATGGTTTATTCCTATTGCTAAAAAATTTTTAATATATAAAATTTTAGAAAAATAATTAAATTTGGAAAAAAATACAATAGAGATAATTTAAAAAATTATTGCGAAATTAAGCTCATTTTAAAAAAAGATTTTAAAAATAATTAAAACCCTTATAAATAGTAAGGGTATAAGCTAAATATAAAGAAATAGTCCAAGATACCTAGATTTAAGTTTTTTATAAAAGTGTAATGTGTTGCCAGTGTAACTATTTAATTGAATTATAAAATAATTAGCTGGATATAGATTTAAATTTTTAATTTTTTAAAATTAGCTTGTCTCAAGGCAAACGTCCTGGTTATTTTAGAAAAAGCAGATTTTTTACTAGATTTTCTCTATGAGAATAGATTTTCAGGTTTGCGAAAGCGAGAAAGAGTGGTATGCATAATTTTAAATTAAAAGGTGCACCGGGCTCCAAATCAGGTGACCAGCTTTATCGAGAGTTCAAGCAATTTGAACAGGATATTCTAATTGAAGATAGACGAGCTGCTGAATTTCAAAAAAAGATGATTTTAATTATTTTAGGACTATGTATAGGGTTGTTCATTGCTACTTTAACAATGTTTCTATAGAACCTATAGGATAAAAATCGGTTGATAAAAAATATAATGTTCTTCCATATTATAAACTAAATCAGTATAGAACTTTTTGTAACGAGCTTATCGGTTATCAGAAGGGTATAAAAATTGGCGAGTGCCCAAAAACAGACTCGCTTAATGGGGTAAAATATATTAAAAACAGTTCATGCTCTTAATTAATATAGCAGGTAAGCAGTGAAAATATTTAAAACACTCATCAGTTTGGTTAGTTTTACAGTGCTTTCTTCAACTGGCATGGCTTCAACAGCTACACCAACTGAACAGGTGCCGGGTTATTATCATCAGCAGTGGGGTAAATATACAGTTACCGCTTTACTGGATGGCACCAATTATATGTCACCTAGTCTATTTAAAACGCTAAATAATTCTCAGGTAAAACATATTCAGCAGATTTTAAAAAAATACCATAATGATCAGCAACAGGGTGTACAAACATCGGTAAATGCTTTTCTAATTAATACTGGAACAGCGCTAGTTTTAGTAGATAGTGGTGCTGCTAGCTGTTTTGGTCCCCATCTCGGTTCAGTGAGCAGTAATCTGGTCAAGGCAGGCTATCGGCTTGAGGACGGGAATGTAGTGTTACTGACGCATTTACATCCTGACCATGTCTGCGGTTTAACTAAAGAGGGCCAAAAAGTTTTTCCAAACGCTAAAGTCTATGCTCATGAACGTGAAGTAAATTACTGGTTAGGTCAGACACCAGTAAATTTGTCTAAAGAACAACTGGAAAATTATCAGTCAACCCGCAACAAAATTCAGGACGCGATAGCACCTTATCAACAAGATAAACAATTTATAACTTTTAAAGAGGGGCAATCGATTGCTGGCCTTCAGGTGATGGATACACGTGGCCATACACCCGGCCATCACAGTTTTGTGCTGGAGCAGAATAAAGATAAAATGGTTTTTATTGGAGATACAGTGCATTCGCACAGTGTGCAGTTTGAAGCGCCGCGTACTGCTATTGAGTATGATATCCAGCCAGATGAGGCTGTAAAAACCCGACTTAAACTGTTCAGTAAAATTGCAGATGAAGGTAGCTGGGTGGCTGCACCACATTTACCTTTTCCGGGTATTGGACATATTTCTAAGGTTGCCAATGAACAGTATCTCTGGATACCTGTCTATTTTAATAATGTCTTGCAAAAATAATTTCTAATAAATGGCTTCATGTGAAGCCATTTTTAATTTTTATTACCTTGTAAATTGGCAAGGTCGTTATATCCAAAATTTCGCTAATTTTATTTTCATAATGATCTCTTAAATAACTATTCTAATTAGCAGCAGCTCAGAATAAGAAAGTGTTCTATAAGCCTCAATAACTTCAATTACATCTATAGTAATAGTGTTTAAACTACTTTTCTTCATATTCTCTCCTCATTTAATAGGTTATATAAATTTATGTAAATGCGTAAGAATAATGAATTTTCGTCATACCTATTCAATGTTATAACTTTAATCTGCCAGACTGTGGTCCGCCATATTCTTTTTTCGTTCACTCTAGCCGAGCAGGTGGCCTGAACATTTATGTTGTCGAAATATTTCATTGAACGTCCCATCTTTGCAGGAGTACTGGCCATTATTGTAATGGCATTTGGTATTTTCTCTGTCATAAACCTGCCTGTAGAACGCTATCCGGATATTGCTCCACCGCAGATTGCAGTAGCGGCTACATATAATGGCGCTTCTGCAGAAACCGTAGAAGAGAGTGTAACGCAGCTGCTTGAACAGCAAATTAAAGGCATTGATCATCTTTTATATTTTAGCTCCAGCAGTGATTCATCGGGACGTAGCCGGATCAGTATTAGTTTTGAGAATGGTACAGACCCAGATACGGCCCAAGTTCAGGTACAAAATAGTATTAATGGCGTACTCAGCCGTCTGCCGGAGGATGTACAGCGGCAAGGTGTTAATGTATGGAAATCACTAGGCGATACGCATATGGTCATAGGCCTTTATGACCAGACTGGCAAAAGTAATAATATCGAATTATCTGATTATATGATGACCCATCTGGAACAGGAAATTTCCAGGATTGAAGGAGTTGGTGAAGTCGATGTTTTTGGCTCGCAATATGCAATGCGGATCTGGCTAGATCCAGATCGTTTAAAACAATATAATTTAATGCCAAGTGATATTCGTGCAGCTGTAGAAGCACAAAATACTCAGGTGGCAGCAGGGGGTATTGGAGACTTGCCTACAGCCAGTGAACAGTATCTGAATGCTAAAGTCAGCTCGGGTTCACGTTTAAAAACGGTTGAAGAGTTTGAAAATATTATTATTAAATCTTCTGCTAATGCCGGTTTTGTATATTTAAAAGATATTGCCCGAATTGAACTTGGGGCAGAGAACTACCAGTCATTTAATACCATTAATGGTTATCCATCAGCAGGTCTGGGCATTTCACTGGCTACAGGCGCAAATGCTTTGCAGACTTCCGCCTTGATTAAACAGACCATAGACCGTCTTACCGAGAAGCTACCAGCCGGTTATAAAATTGTTTATCCACGTGATAATACACCTTTTGTTCAAGAGTCAATTAAAGAGGTAGTTACAACTCTGATTGAAGCAGTGATTCTTGTAATTTTGGTGATGTTCCTGTTTTTACAAAGCTGGCGTGCAACCTTAATTCCTACCATTACTGTACCTGTAGTAATTTTAGGAACCTTTGCCATACTGTACGTATTAGATTTAAGTGTAAATACATTGACTCTATTTGCTCTGGTACTGGCGATTGGCCTGCTGGTAGATGATGCGATTGTTGTGGTTGAAAATGTCGAGCGGTTGATCGAAGAGAGGCAATTCAGCCCAAAACAGGCTGCCTTAGAGTCAATGCAGGAAATTAGCGGTGCACTAGTGGGTATTACGCTGGTTCTCACTGCTGTCTTTATTCCGATGGCATTTTTTAGTGGCTCAACTGGTGTCATCTACCGGCAGTTTTCAATTACCTTGGTGGCAGCAATGGCATTGTCATTGCTAGTCGCCTTGATTTTGACTCCTGCTTTATGTGCATTGATTTTAAAACCCAAGCAGCAACATGCTCGCTGGGCTAATGGGTTCAATAAAAAACTGGAGCGACTTAGACAGTATTATCTCAAAGTGATCCAGAGTTCCATGCAGCACAAAATGATTTATTCAGTCGTATTTATAGCCTTGATTGCTGTATTTGCGCTATTTTATCGTGCACTACCTAGCAGTTTTATTCCAAGTGAAGATCAGGGCACGCTTAATATCCAGTTTAGCTTGCAAAATGGCGCTCCAATGGCTAAAAGCCAGCAAGTAGGAGAAGAGATTCAGCGTTATTTCCTGAGTGAAGAACAAGAAAATGTTGAACTGGTACTTATCCGCTATGGCCGTAACTTTTCTGGTACAGGTCAAAATCTTGGACAGGGTTTCATTGCGCTCAAGCACTGGGATGATCGTCCGGGGCAGGAAAATTCTGCGCAGGCAATTCGTGAGCGTGCTACAAAGTATTTCAGTAATAATCCTGATGCCAGAATCATGGTCAATATGCCGGGAGCTGTTCGTGGTCTCGGGCAGACAGATGGATTGGAATTCTGGATTCGCGATATTAACGGCCAAGGCCGGACTTATCTAGAACAGCAGTTTAAGTCATTACAGACCAAAACTAATCGATATGACAGTTTTCAAAATCTGGACAAAAAAGCTAATCCGGACAAGGCTGAGTTGAAGGTCAATATTAACCAGAAACAGGCAATGGCAGCAGGCTTAAGTCAGCCTGCGATTAACAGTACTCTGGCGGCTGCTTGGGGTGGTAGTTATATTAATGATTTTATTGACCGGGGACGGATTAAGCGGGTCATTATGCAAGGTGATGCAGCTTATCGGGCACAACCTGAAGATTTATATTTCTGGTCTGTCCGTAATGATCTTGGTCAAATGGTTCCATTTTCTACATTTGCCAGTTTTGAATGGACTGGCGGGCCAGAAGTAGTTAACCGTTTCATGGGCTATACTGCATTACAAATGGAAGCAGATGCAGGATCTGGTTTTAGTACCGGTGAAGCGATGCAGGATGTCCAGGCCCTGATTGATCAATTTCCTGACATTGACTTAGCCTGGAGCGGTTTATCTTTTCAGGAACAGCAGTCCAGTAATCAGGCAATCTGGTTATATCTGGTGTCGATTGGCTTTATTTTTCTGTGCCTCGCTGCCCTTTATGAAAGCTGGAGCATACCGACAGCGGTTATGGCAGCAATACCACTTGGTATTGGTGGGAATATCCTGTTCAGTTATCTAGCTGGCTTTCCTAATGATATTTACTTTCAGATTGCATTGCTGACAACAATTGGTCTGTCATGCAAAAATGCCATTCTTATTATTGAATTCGCTGCACTGGCCCAGCAACGTGGCAAAGATGCAGTAGCAGCAGCTCTGGAAGGCGCCAGCTTGCGCTTGAGACCGATTTTGATGACTTCTCTGGCTTTTGGTGCCGGTGTAGTGCCGCTAGTGTTTGCCTCCGGTGCAGGAGCTGCCAGCCGTCAGGAAATTGGTACCAGTGTTCTAGGTGGAGTCATATTTGGAACGGTCTTGGTAGTGATATTCATTCCATTCATGTATGTTTTGGTCCGGAATCTGATGACAAGAAAACAGCACCTTGGTTAGTTGATTTATCTTGATTTGTCTTTCGAAAAACCTGACGAGATCAGGTTTTTTTACTTTAAAGACCGCCCTCAGTTTATGACTTTATTCGATAAATGTAGGCGTATTGCAAAATTATAGTGAAAACTCTCCAGAGCATGATAGAAGTAGTTTAATCCCCCTGATCAAAAATAAATTTTTATTTAATCAATAAATTATCATGAGACAGGCATGCCGCAGATTGCAGAGAAAATACAATATGTTCACCAACAGCTCCGTTCTGAAAAGTTCAATACGGCTATTGGCCTTTTAAATGAATTAAATATTGCTGATCAGGCTAGTGTATTAAAAGGATTGACCCCTACAGAACAGGTCAAGATCCTACAGAAACTGGATGAGCCAAGTGAGGTGTTTGCATATTTGCCGCTCAGCCAGCAAGCTGTTTTGGCTGAATTTATACCTGTTCCTGATCTCATCCCTATTCTTGATAATATGTATTCTGATGACTTTGTCGATATTTATAAAAAACTGTCACCAGAATTACAACAACAGCTTATAACACTGCTATCTGAGGAGTCTCAAAATACCTTAAGAAAACTGGCGCTTTATCCTGAAGGTACAGCTGGTGCGATGATGAGTTCCAGCTTTGTTACCTTACACCAAGACTTATGCATGGATGAAGCCATCCAGGCGCTGCGTATAATCGCCGCAACACGGGAAACCCTTTATCTGGTTTATATTGTAAATGAGCAGAATCAGCTGATAGGTGTCATCTCTCTACGCCAGATTATTCAGGCCAGGCCCGAAGCTACAATTGCAGAGGTAATGGAAAGGGATGTGATTTATGTCTATACCTATGATGATCAGGAAGTCGTTGCTAAAACTCTGGCTTACTATGATTTAATCGCTCTACCTGTAGTGGATGAGCAGGAAAGAATGCTGGGCATTATCACTTATGATGATGTGATGGATATTGTAGAGGCAGAAACTACCGAAGATATTTTAAAATCCGGTGCAGTCAGTCCGTTAGCTGAGCTCAGCCTGAAAACTGCTCCCATCATAACCTTATACCAAAAAAGGGTATTTTGGCTGGTTATTCTGGTCTTTGGCAGTTTACTGTCGGGAATTGGAATTGCACATTTTGAAGAGATTATTTCAACTCACATTGTATTGGTATTCTTTCTCCCTTTACTGGTGGGCAGTGGGGGAAATGCCGGATCGCAGTCTGCTACTCTCATGGTGCGTGCCTTGGCGACCGGAGATGTACAGTTTAAAGACTGGTTCAGCTTGCTCGGCCGTGAAACTGTGGTGGCACTTTGTTTAGGCGTAACCATGGCTTGTGCCGTATCCATGCTAGGTTATATTCGCGGTGATTTCATGGTCGCGATTGTACTGGCAATTAGCATGGTAGGGATTGTACTCATGGGTTGTCTGACGGGTATGAGCTTGCCTTTTATTTTAAATAAGTTGAAACTGGACCCTGCCAGTGCTTCAGCACCTTTAGTTACCTCAATCTGTGATGCTACAGGCGTGATTATCTACTTATTTGTAGCATCCAAATTATTGTTTTAGTACACAGATTAATACATCTCGTGTTTTAATCTGTTTTATGCTGATGACTCTCTAATGACTGGAATTGGTAATGCCCGGGCTTGAAAAACAAAAAAAACTTACTCAGCAAGAAGTGATCCGTCTGGAGCGTGATCTGGCCAAGTTTGCCAATATCATGGACTCTTTAGTTCGTATTCCTTTTACCAAGCAGGGAATCGGTGCGGATGCAGCCTTGAGCACGGTACCAATTGCAGGAGATCTGGCAGGCTTTGCCCTGACTTGTTATGCAGTTTACAAAGGGCGCCAGATTGGCGTGCCTTCCCATAAATTGCGGCCAGTTATTAAAATGGCTGCCCTGGATGCAGTGGTCGGTTTTGTGCCTGTAATCGGTACGGTATTTGATATATTTATCCGGCCGAGCCGCAAGGCACTTGATATTGTGCATGAACATATCCGCACAGAATATCAGATGACTACAGATATTCATTTAAGGCATCCCTATCTGCATGAGAAGTTAGAACGTAAACAGCAACATTCTACTTTCTGGCGCCAGCCAGTGGTGGCCTGGTTATGGCTACATATACCTGACTTGGTCGGAGTTCTGTTCCTGATTCTATTTGCAGCCGGTTTGTGGTTTGCTATCAGGCTGGCACAGCAGTATTTTTAAAATATACACTGCATTAGCTTAAAAGGTTAAATGTAAAAAAGCCTCCACGCAGGAGGCTTTTTTGAATCTGGATGAATCAACAGAAAAACTTATGGACAGTTGAGACGCTGTAAAGCAGCTACCCGGTCTTCAATAGTCGGGTGTGTCATAAACAGAGCAGCCAGACTAAAACCACCTTCTTTACCAGAAGAGATTGCAAAGGCTTTCATTTCTTTAGGCATCTGATCTGGCATGTCAGACTCTGCCTGTAGACGTAACAGGGCAGAAATCATAGCCTGTTTTCCGGCAAGCTGTGCACCCGCTTCATCGGCCCGATATTCACGGTAACGTGAGAACCACATGACAATTGCAGAGGCAAGAATACCAAATACAATATCCAGTACAATCGTAATTGCAAAGTAAGCCAGCCCAGGTGCTTCACCATCTTCACGGCCAAATACGTTACGGTCAATGAAGTCGCCTACTACACGGGCAAAGAACATGACAAAAGCATTCACTACCCCTTGAATCAGGGCAAGTGTAACCATATCGCCATTAGCGACGTGGCCGATTTCATGCGCCAGTACTGCACGCAGTTCATCCTTATTCATACGTTCAAGCAAACCGGTAGAGACCGAGACCAGTGCATCATTTTTGTTCCAGCCTGTTGCGAATGCATTAGACTGATAAGACGGAAAAATGCCCACTTCTGGCATTTGAATGCCAGAACGCTGTGATAATTCAGCAACGGTCTGCAATAACCAGGCTTCTGCCTGATTTTGAGGAGCATTAGGGTCAATAATTTGTGTACCGGTCGCCTTTTTAGCCATCCATTTGGACATAAAGAGGGAGATGAGAGAACCCACCATACCAAATACAAAACAGATGACTAAAAGGTTGCCCAGATTAAGGCCACCCGCACCATGATAACTTCCGACTCCGAAGAGCGACAAAATAATGCCAGCTACTACCAGTACCGCGAGGTTGGTTAGCAAGAACAAACCAATCCGCATCATTGAGATAATCCTCTTTTGATAGAAAAAATAAATCGATTTTGAAATATAAATCGTAAAACTAATATGCGGTGATGCTCGTTAAAATTCAAGAAAAACTTGAAAAATATATATAGAAAAAATGAATCAAAAGATCAGTTAGAAATATGAATACGTGCTGAGGCGGTAGCGTTAGAGCTGACATAAGTGCCTGGTGCATCTGTATAGGAGCCATCTGCCAGCGTAATAATTTGCCGGGGTGCATAGCTCCGGCCTGCAGCTTGAGTATTTGCAGCAGAATTCACTGTTTCCTGAACCAGCAACCCGTTTTCCGGATTATTACTGGCAGTAAGGTTTAGAGCTCCGCCCGAGTAAAGGTTGCTATAACGACTGGTGACTCGACGAACATAATCCTGGGTTTCACGGAATGGGGGAATACCACCGTATTTAGCAACATTACCTTCTCCTGCATTATAGGCTGCAAGAGCAAGATGCGTGTTGCCTTTAAAACGTTTCAGGAGCCAGCTTAAATATTTGGCTCCTCCTAGAATATTCTGATAAGGATCATATGCATTTGAGACATTAAAGCGCCGTGCTGTTGCAGGCATTAATTGCATCAAGCCCTGTGCACCTACAGGAGAGCGGGCATTTACATTAAAGCCTGATTCAGTGTGCATAACTGCTTTAATCAGACCTTCACTGACACCATGCTGCTGAGCCGCCTGTTTGATTATATGATCAAAAGCATCACGATTTTTGCTATAGCTTGGCAATACCGCCGCTTCTGACTTTCCCCAGTTACTATAACTGTGAATATTACTCTCAGGATAATAAGTAACTTTAACTTTCTTTAATGAACTGTCATTCATTTTACGGTTAGTCAGGAGGGTGCTGCCACTTTGGTCTTTATAGACATACATTTGACCTGCACTACTATAGCTTGAAGTCAGTACAAGTACGGCACATCCCCAGATACCCAAGCGTGAAATATCAAAGTAAGTTTTCATAGTAATCTGTAAGCAACTTGGAGCTCAAAATTCAGTCTGAGTTTAACAAAAAACTCTACAATGGAAACCAAAAACTTGAGTTTCTTTAACAAAAAAAATTGAAAAAAAAGCAAGACTATTTGTTTTGAAAATAACCAAATAAATAAAAAAATTTTTTTAAAAAGTATAGCTTGACATATATAAGTAATTGTAATTATTAATAAATATTAATTGATCAAAAAATGATCAATTTAAATAAAACCCTTAATAGGCCGATTACACCCCCTGTCAAGCCTAGAGAAATCCACAATTTTATCCACAGGTTTTGTGGAAAACTGTGGAAAAGTCCAAAATATAAGCATTTTGATACAATTTTGAACGCGAGCGTCTATTTTTTATACAAAGGCTTATTTTTTTCTGACCAGTGGTGTTCCACATTAATTGTAATTCGGTGATGCGAATCGGAGGGAGATCGGCTAAAATCGCGCGGTATTTCTTTTATGGGTAATTCTGTTCTATGTACTCGCCAGTTGAGTCCAACCAGGGATTTAATTTCAAGCCAGAACTGCCAACCAGTTCAGCCTATTATCGTCTGCTTAAAAAGCTGCGTCGCCAAGTTGGCCATGCTATTGTGACTTCAAGATGATTGAAGATGGCGACAAGGTAATGGTGTGCGTATCGGGTGGTAAAGACAGTTATACCTTGCTGGACATTTTGCTACAGTTCAAGCGTATTGCACCAATTAACTTTGATGTAGTTGCTGTCAACCTAGACCAGAAGCAGCCTGGCTTTCCGGAGGATGTCTTGCCGCGTTATATGGAAGAAAACAATATTCCATATTACATTCTGGAAAAAGACACCTATACCTTTACCAAACGCTTGACACCGGAAGGTAAAACATACTGTGCTGTGTGCTCGCGTTTACGCCGTGGATCCCTATACGGTTTTGCCCAGGAAATCGGCGCAACCAAAGTTGCTCTTGGACATCACCGTGATGACATTCTGGCAACCTTCTTTTTAAACCTGTTTCATGGTGGCAGTCTAAAAGCCATGCCACCAAAACTGCTGTCATCAGACAAAAAGAATATTCTGATTCGTCCACTGGCTTATGTGGAAGAGAAAGACATTATAAAATATGCGGAGCTGCGCCAGTTCCCAATTATTCCATGTAATCTCTGTGGGTCTCAGGAAAATCTGCAGCGCGCAATCATTAATGATATGTTGCGTGATTGGGATAAAGCCCATCCGAAACGTCTGCACAGTATTTTCGGCGCTTTGCAGAACGTATCACCATCTCAGCTGGCTGACCGTGAACTGTTCGATTTTGAGATACTTGATTCGCAACGTGAGTATGACTTCAAAGAACCGGAAAAAACTAATCGTCTGGATGTAGTTAATTTGAGTTTTGCTGCTGAATAAAACCAAATATTAGGCATCTTGCCCAGTTAAGGTGCCTATTTAATTCAGTAATACATAAAAACATCAAAAACTGAATGATCAGTACAAAAAAATTGTTCTAATTGCCTCATTACATGCTATAACAAAATAAAAGCTCACAGCTTCATGAATATGCTGTCTGGAAAGGCAGCTCTATAAATTGAAAAATATACTTGAGGAAAAATTATGCCTGCGTTACTCACTGATGATTGGTTTGCAACTGTTGATAAATTAACTGCTGAAGCAGGTGATTTGAACCTGCCACCAGCCTTGGCTAATCTGGCAATTAATCTTGTAGTTGTAAATGCAGACAATAATACGACTGAACTTTCATTAGATGGTGGAAAAATCCAGAAAGGTCTGTCTTCAAATGCTAAAACTACTTTGAATATGGATGGCGAAACCCTGCGTAAAGTCTTCCTTGAATTTGATATGGCAGCTGCGATGCAAGCATTTATGACAGGCAAAATCAAGGTGCAAGGCGATATGTCACAATTGATGGCATTACAGACTGTAAAGCCAAGCCAAGAGCAGAAAGACCTGTTTAAGAATATCCTTGCGCAAACTTCTTGAAAAAAAGAAGCTTAAGAGCAAAAAAAGCTTACCGTGAAGGTAAGCTTTTTTTATAAATTAAATTGTTTGTACTACATTCTATATTACATATAACGCTTTTGTCTAAATTGTGACCAGATCGGACTTCTTGATATGTTCAAGATAGGCTCGAATACGGGTAACATACTGCACAGCCTGACGATAACGACCATTACTGGTCTGATGGCGTTCCAGATAATCATAAAGATTTACCCAATTATTTGGATTACGACCTTGGATTTCAATACGTTTTTGAATCTGGCCAACAGCACCAGGACCCATATTATAAGCTACCAAGGCGTACCAATTACGGTCCGGATAAGGAACGTCAGAAAACTTGTCGAGCATTAAATCATAGTACTTGGCCCCGCCTTGAATACTCTGATGGGGATCTGTACGGTTCTGTACTCCCATAGCTTTAGCTGTACTACTGGTGAGCATCATCAGGCCACGTACGCCTGTAGGTGAAACTGAATTGGGCTTTAGATAAGATTCCTGATAGCCAATTGCAGCCAGCAGGTGCCAGTCCAGGTCATAACGTTCAGCACTTTGCTGAAAACTCGCTTTATAAATCGGCATACGTTTTGACAAATCACGCTGAATAGTTTTCCAGGCATCAGGCTGTACTACATTACGGTTGTAAAAAGAAGCCAACTGACGAATGGCCCCATTTTGTTTACCTTGGCAGATATAGCCACTTGCAGTAGCAGCTAGCGGTTCTTCGGCCTGTTTGAATACCCAGTTCAATGCTGGGTTTAAACCATTTTTAACTAGGCTGGTTGTATCTCCACAGCTTGCAGAGAAAGACGTCAGCTGGTGCTTTTCAATAGTATTAAAGTCAGCCGTAGTCATTGCCATATTGGCTTTGCCTTGGGCGACCCATTTTAAAGCTGTTGCGTTGTCTGCCACTGTCTTTAGTTCGAGCCTGACATTCAAGTTTTGAGCATAGTTACGGACAAGATCATAGCCGAAGCCATACATAATCTTGCCATCTTTAAATAAGGTCGTCGGGCTTTCTACCGTGACCACAGTTAACGTATTGGTATTCACAACGGAATTATATTGTGAAGCTTTACTTGCATTAATATTATGCCAAGGTACAAGAGCTGTGCTTAATACAAGTAATCGAACAGGGAGAGTAGAAAATAAAGAGTTAAGGCTAAGCCTTGACCCAGAAGTTGAACTACTGTGCATGGTGTCTCCGCTAAAGTAACTTATGCCCTAAAAGGCAGACAAAAACGGGTCTGCAACTTTTATAAGTTGATAAATTCAATAAGAGGATGGGCAGTCATGAAGTCATTTAAAATGACAGGGATGGAATAAAACTGTGTAGTTTAACTACATAGATAAAAATAACATAAATACTAAAAAGTGAACGGATAATAAAGTGCAAATTTTATTATGTCAAATTTTGATCAAAAATAGATGAGTGATGCTTATATAAATAATTGATATTAATAAATTTTAAATTAATATTATGACAATGTGTTGAAACTATATGGCATAATAGATAATTATATAAATTGAATACGTGTTTAAACTGAATATTCATAATGAAATCTAACTTAATTACTCGAGCCGGCCATGACCGGTTGGTGGCTGAATTACAACAGCTCTGGCACGAAGAACGTCCAGAAATAACCAAGAAAGTTAACTGGGCTGCCAGTCTGGGCGATCGTAGTGAAAATGCCGATTATCAATATAATAAGCAGCTCTTACGCAAGATTGATCGTCGGGTAAGATATTTAGGAAAACGGCTGGAAGAGCTGAGAATTGTTGACCATTCACCTGAACAGGACGGGCGCGTTTACTTTGGTGCCTGGGTAGATATTGAAAATGAATATGGTGAACAGAAAACTTTACGAATTGTCGGGGTAGATGAGATTTATGATCATCATCCTCAACATATTTCAATTGATTCACCTATGGCTAGGGCATTACTTTCAAAACAGGTGAATGATGAGATTGAAGTGATGACCCCTTCAGGAAAGAAGCAGTGGTATATCAATGCAATTCGTTATGAAAAACCATGAAATTTATAATATCTGGTTCTATTTTGAACACTTGTCCAATTAAATCTACAAAATGATTTGCCAATTTTACGAATAGTTTATATGATAACGCTCGTTGGAAGCGTGGCAGAGTGGTTTAATGCACCGGTCTTGAAAACCGACGAGGGTTCACGCCCTCCGTGAGTTCGAATCTCACCGCTTCCGCCAAATATTTTTATAAGCCCTTGTATCTACAAGGGCTTATTTTTTTACCTGTAGCTTACCCCTCAAACTACCCCACATAAAATTTTGGATGTGTTTAACTCAAATAGGTATATTTAGGATGTAATAGGAAAATGAAGCGTTTCAGTTTTAATTTATTGCAGTCTTATAAAACTACTTTTTCAATAAAAAAAGCCCAATAAATAATTATTGGGCTTTTAAAGAATTGATTAAAATGCCATCAGTAAATGATGTATTCAAACTTGGGTGATATGATTTTGGAATGATAATAATAATACTTCAAAGGATAGAGCATCACTTTAAAAATTACTTTCCATTGCGCCAGATTTATTCCCTGAAAATTATCTCTTTCAATTCGAGCGTAATGTATAAGAGTATTGCTTAAATCCAGTTGAACAGTCGGTTGTGTACTGTCATCAGATCCATGTATAAAGTGGTCTTCATGACTAGGTAAATTTAAATGATGTTGATCACGATAATAAACCAGCATATTTAAATAGTACTGACCGAACAGGGTTTGCTGGATACGCCACTGAATACATAATATCCCTCCTTGATTGAGTTGTAGAAGCTCTTTAATTAACTTGCCTTTTAGCTTTGTCATCACCTTCTCATCTCTGTTCATGTCTAGTAGCTGTGTATGACCAGTCATATTAAATAAACAAGAAACTCTCGCTACCTGAATATTAGTATGAGCAGTAAGTAGTCGGCTAACGACTCTAGAATTTTTGGTAGCTTGATCGGTTATTAGCTTGTTACGGGTTTTAAGATTACTTTGAGCCTCAGTACTTGCAGCATATCCCCGGATTTCATTCCATAATTGCTGTAAAAATAGATGTATCTGGGCTTTTGCGGGATGCTGGTTAATTGCTAAAAGATCTATCCATTGCCTCTGTTTAACAATTTCATAAACTTTAAAAAATAACAGGCTACTCATTTTGTCTAATACAAATGGATGAGCTTGCAGGGAGAGGGAAGGCGTACAACCTGACTGAACCATTTGCAACATGGTTTTTACTGCTGTGTCTAGTTGAATTAATGCTGCTGAAGGTATGAGTACCTCTCCTTTGGTCTGGAACGGTTTTGAGTTCTTCAAGCTCATTTGATGAGCAGTTTCACTTAAATGCTTCAGGTAAGACAAGAGCTGCAGATTATTTGAGCCACCTATTAAGTCTGTTGCATTGATTTGTTCAAGTTTTTCGAAGCTCATTATATATTTCCTTTTAATACTTTAAATTTAGCCGGTGTATGGATACCTGTTACAAGCTCTTTTGGTGTAGCTTGAACAGGTGACAGCTCATGGTATTTAAATTGGCGGGGACGCCCCACAGACCCGGTTTTACGAGGAAGCTTGCTTGTCTGGAATACACGTAATTTTTGGGTTAGAAGACGTTGATCAATGAGGAACTGATCCTGCTTGCAGATGTACAATAGAACCTGATCAAGGTTGTCAAAGAAGGTCTGATCATCATGATGAGCCATGCCAATAGCCAGGTTGCGATACTTGATCTTGTCGCGGTGACAGTTAAAGTAGTAGCCCTTGTTCCCGGTCAGTTGTGACCAGTACTGACCAATGACCTCTGCATAGTGAGTATCACGCTGGAACTTATTACCATCCATAAAGAACAGGCAGTGATAGTGGTAGCCTTTATGCTGACCGAATTCGAGCTTCCAGATATAACCAGCAATGTTGGGAAGGTTTTTGTCATAATGAAAGCGCTTTAACAGTTGAGCGAAATAGGCTCTCATTTCGTCAAACGTGAGATTATCCTGTATCAGGTGTTTCCAGCATAAATCAATACGGATTACTAACAATTTGCTAAAAAGCTTTCTCAGGCATTGTATTAACTTGACTGCCCGCTTGTACTGATGTTTGGCTTTTTCAGCACGTGCATTCTGGGCCGCTTTAAAGATAGGTGAATCTATCCGGATAAAAATCTCACGAATCAACTCATTTTTTAGTTGAGCAGTTGTATGGGAGCTTTTGGGATTTCCTGTCTCCTCATCTAATACTACGAATCTATAATTTGGTAGTGCATTCCAAAATAAAGTTTCATCGTTAGGATGAATGTGAGGTGCAACCACTGCATCATAGGCTTGTTTAAAAATGACGCTATGTTCACAGTGATAGTTACTTTGACTGACTTGTTCAATTGAATAGATTCCTTTTAAGAATAAATCAAGTGAAGTGTCATAGGTCTTTAAGCTTAAGCCTTCATTGTTGAGCTTAAATAAGTACTCTAGTGATTCACGTTCAATTTGATTAATGGCAAAAATCATACTGAACATACTTGAAACAACGGGATTCTCTTTAAGAGTAAATTTACCATTGCATTGTTCACTAGTGAGCTCTAATACATTAGACGGATAATTTTGTTCAATATTAATTTGTGGTTCCATATGGGATTACTCATAAGATTCTAATCTAAGTAAGTTTTAACTATTAAAATGATGGTACTGTTGGGTGGATAACTGAGTACGGTGAATACTGAATCGGTTACCCAGACAGTTGTATCCATCTGTTTAATCAATCTATTTTTTATATTTAAGTGATTAATTTACTTGAATAAGGTATTAATTGATCTGTGCTAATAATCGGTATCTAAGTACCTAGTTATTATTAAGAATAATGAGATATCAGTACTGAGTGTATAAGAGCTACTTAATCTGTATTAGATACCTAACTATTTATTTCATATAGATAATTAATGCTTATTAATTAAATTAAAAAACCTAAATTCACTTTCATAAGTCATAGCTGTCCCGTAAGGGCAAATGATGAAATTGCCCTTTGGTCATTACGGGAATTTGAGAACTAAGAAATTATGAAAGTTATGCCAATAGAATTAGTGGTAAGGCAGGTTTTTCAGCCATTGCTCAACTTCATTTTCAACCCAGGCAACGCTGTTCATTCCCAGCTTGCGTGGTTTAGGAAAGTCAGGGTCATAACGCTTGGATTTTTGATCCAGCTTGTCATAAATGGTGGATCGGCTAATTTGGCACTTGTTGATGACATCTTTCAATTTAAGCATACACATAGTGCTTGTAGGGTGTTGATTGTTTTGCATAAAATTCTAATTTCGACTGATGTGAACACAAAGGAATTATGGTAAGAATATACGTAAATAAAAGTTGAGAATGATTACGTGATTAGAGATTATCAAACAGAAGAGTTGTTTAAAGCAGTATTAGCGAATCTTTTTAGATTAGTTGTTATTTATTCGTGTGAGATGATTAAAGCAAAAAAAAAGATTTCCAGATATGTATAGATGGTTTGAGGAAAATAACGAAGTCGTAGCTTTTGAAATTAGAAATTTTCTAAGAGAAAAAAAGGGTAATAATTTTTCAATCAAAGTTGATAGTTTTGATGATATGATTCAATTTGACCTTTTTGAGGATGATATTGTTTATGAGTTAAATCAATACTTTTGGGATTTTAAACAATTTCATGATATATCGTACAATAAGGCTCTAATATCAGAGTTAAACATTGACCAAGATATTATAGAGATTTTTTTTTATAATTTAATAGATAATTTAAGCTCTCCTAAAGAATATACAAATCAGTTCTTAGATTATTATAACTT